>LZRQ01000048.1 GCA_002159155.1 Firmicutes bacterium ZCTH02-B6 | reverse complement strand
GTATTCGCCCGTACGGGTGTCGACCTTGACCATATCACCGACGTTGACGAAGAGCGGCACCTGGACGACGAGGCCCGTCTCCAGGGTCGCGGGTTTCGTCGCTCCCGTGGCGGTGTCGCCCTTGAAACCGGGTTCGGTGTGGACCACCTGCAGCTCTACGGCCGTGGGCAGATCGACGCCGATAGCTTGTCCCTCGAAGAACTGGATTAGGATATTCATGTTTTCCTTGAGGTAGTATGGCACGTCGCCCAGTAGCGCCTTGGTCAAGGTCACCTGCTCGTAGGTTTCCGTGTCCATGAACGTGTACTCGTCGTCCGTGTTGTAGAGGTACTGCATCTCGCGGGTTTCAATGTGGGCCCGTTCGACCCGCTCGCCCGCCCGGAATGTGCGCTCAAAGGTCTGACCCGTGCGTACGTTGCGCAGTGTCGTCCGCACGAAGGCCGCGCCCTTGCCGGGCTTTACGTGCAGAAAATCGACCACGCTGTAAATGTCGCCATCAATCTGGATGGTCAAGCCCTTGCGCAAATCGTTGACCGAGATCACGCGTACAACCTCCCTGTTTTCCCGGCAAGCCGCGGCCTATACGGGTAGGCACACGAGCTCCTTGGGAGACTTCGTCAAGATTTGGCAGCCGTCCTCCGTCACGACCACGAGATCTTCGATGCGGATGCCGCCCCAACCCGGCAAATACACTCCCGGCTCGACGCTGGTCACCATGCCAGGCGCCAGCACTGTCTCGCCGCGGGTCGAAAGGCGCGGGATCTCTTCGTGTACCTCCAGGCCTAACCCGTGCCCAAGCCCGTGGCCAAAGGCATCCCCGTAGCCGGCCTGTGCGATGATGCCCCGCGAGACCGCGTCCACTTCCCTGCCCGAGACGCCCGGCCGCACGGCGGCGACGCCCGCCTGCTGCGCCCGGAGGACGAGCTCGTATAACTCCCGGTGCTTGGCCGTCGGCTCGCCCAGAAACACGGTGCGAGTCATGTCTGAGCAATAGCCTTTCCAGACGCAGCCGAAATCCAGCGTGACGAACTCACCGGCCGCCAGCGGGCGGTCCGTCGGCCGCGCGTGGGGCAGCGCACCGTTAGGTCCCGAGGCCACGATGGTTGCAAACGCCAGCGCCTCAGCCCCGTTTTCCCGCATGAACTTTTCCATCCGCCATGCGACCTCGCGCTCGGTCACGCCAGGCTTCAACTGCGGCAAGATGTACTCAAAGCAGCGGTCAGCCAAATCCACGGCAGCCTGGATGAGAGCTAGCTCCGACGCGTCCTTGATGGCCCTCACCTTCTCGACCACCATGCGCGTTGGGACCCACTCGACATGGGCGGCCTCCCGCAACTTTGCCATCTCGGCCACGGTCACGTGCTCGGCTTCGATGCCGACACGCCGGCCGGCCAACGCCTGGAGCCGCTCGCCCAAGGTCTTGTACGGATCGTCGTACCGCACGACTTGAAAGTCCGGCGCCTGCATCGTGGCCTGCTCCACGTAGCGGAAGTCCGTGAACAGCAAGGCCTCATCCGGCGTAATGAGGAGCGTCCCCGCACTGCCGGTGAAGCCGCTCAGGTAGCGCCGGTTCGCGGCACCGGTTACCACCAGGGCCTCGATGCCCTCTTCGGGAAACCGCGCCCGCACTTGCTCGATCCGCGCTTTCATTCCTTGACCACTCCTTGGTTTCGCATGGCACGCACGCGGTTGACCGCGGCGATGAGCGCCAACAGATAACTGTCCGGCCCGAACCCGCAGATCTGGCCTAGGCACACCGGGGCGATCACCGAAACGTGGCGGAACGCTTCGCGGGCGTGCACGTTGGACAAGTGCACCTCAATGGTGGGTAAGCCCACCGCTGCGATGGCATCCCGCAGGGCGTAGCTGTAGTGGGTCAAGGCGCCGGCGTTGATGATGATGACGTCCGCCCAGCCGCGCGCCCCGTGAATCCAGTCGATGAGCGCACCTTCGTGGTTGGACTGGAGCGCCCGCACCTCCGCCCCCAACTCCTTGGCCGACTCGGCGAGCCGACGGTCGATTTCGGCCAAGGTCGTCGAGCCGTAGATGTGGGGCTCCCGCTGCCCAAGCAGGTTGAGGTTGGGCCCGTGCAACACCAACACCCGCACGGGATCAGCGGCTAGAGCGCCCGCTGTTCCAGGAGGACGTCCTTGATCCATTGGCTCGGCACCTCACCTGTGACGAACGCTTGTCCAAGCCCGTCGAGGAGGACGAATCGTAGGCGGCCGTCTCGCACTTTCTTATCCCGCTGCAGCACCGCCAACAGCGCCGTCTCGTCCAGCGGAGGCGGCGTCGTCGGCAAGCCCGCCCGGCGCAATAGGCGAATCAACCGTTCCACCTCAGTGCCCGCCAGGCGGCCCATCCGCTGCGCCAGCAACGCCGCGCTCACCATCCCAATGGCCACTGCCTCCCCGTGGAGGTACCGGCGATAGCCGGTCAGCGCCTCAATGGCGTGCCCGATGGTGTGCCCAAAGTTGAGCACTTCCCGCACTCCGCGGGTCTCGCGTTCGTCGGCCGCCACGACCCGCGCCTTGATTTCGCAAGAGCGGGCCACGACCCGCGCCAGGACGGGCAGGCGGCGCTGGACGATGTCATCCAGGCGATCCTCCAAAAACGCCAGCAAGTGCGGATCCGCGATGGCCCCGTACTTGATGACTTCCGCGAGCCCGGCTACGAGCTCCCGTTGGGGCAGCGTGGCCAGGACTGCCACGTCCGCCACCACGAGGCGCGGTTGGTGAAAGGCGCCCACAAGATTTTTTCCTTCGGCCAGGTTGACCCCGACCTTGCCGCCGACGCTCGCATCCACCTGCGCCAAGAGCGTTGTCGGCACTTGCACGACATCGACGCCCCGCAGGTAGGTCGCGGCGGCGAAGCCCGCTGCGTCCCCGACCACCCCGCCGCCGAGGGCGACGAAAAAGTCCCTTCGCTCAAGCCGTGCTGCGACAGCTGCCCGGTAAATCCGCTCGGCCGAAGCCAGCGTCTTGTGCTCCTCGCCATCAGGGATATCAACCCGGTGAACACTGAAACCGGCAGCCGCAAGCCCGTTCATGAGCGGGGTGGCATAATGGGCACCAACCGTTGGGTTGGTCACCACCAGCGCCTTGCCGCCGAGTCCCACCTCCCGGGCCAGGCGTCCGCTGGATGCCAGCAGCTCCGCCCCCACGTGCACAGCGTACGAGCGGGAACCGGCCGGCACCGGCACCATCTCCGGCGGCTCAAGCTGCGCTCCAGACAACCTCGCCTCGATCTCGGCCGCGACAGCGTCCGGAGCTTGCGTCGCGTCCACCACCACGTCCGCGAGGGCGTACACTGAAACCCGCGCCGCATAGCGCTTCGCGGCGGCATCATCGCCCTCCGCCAAGAGAGGCCGGCCGCCTTCGGCTCTTGCCCGCGCGAGCAGCACCTCCAGGGGGGCCCGCAGCCACACGAGGGTACCCGTTGCCCGCAATAGCGCGAGGTTTTCCCGGCGCATGACCGTCCCGCCGCCGGTGGCGATCACTTGCCCCGCATGCGCGGTGACGGCCCGTACGGCCTCCGTCTCCCGGCGCCGGAACCCGTCCTCGCCTTCGCGCTCAAAGATCGCGGGGATGGTCATCCCCGCGGCCTTCTCCACGACCGCGTCTAGATCGACGAAGGGCCAGCCCAGCCGCGCCGCCAGCAGGCGGCCGACGGTGGTCTTGCCCGCTCCCATGAAACCGATAAGAATCACATTCCGGGTCACTCGCAAGAGGTTCTGCGCGCCGGGGCCGATTCCTGCGCAAGCGGCGCTCGTTGAGCCGCCACTCGGTCTTTCGGGCCCAGGAGGTTGGGGCGTACGGTCCAGCTTATGCCCCTCGGAAGTCGCAGCGTGAGCTCCAGCGGCCCTCCCCGCAACGACACCCAGCCTAGCCCATGGACGACCAGGTCTTGGGCGTGGCGGAGCGTAACGCTGTGCTCCTCAAAGCCCTCTGCGCTTAAGCGGGCGCGGCACTGCCGGCAGGGCACGGCGGCAATAGAACCGGAGGGCGCCTGGAAAAACTGCGAAACCCGTTCCGCCCTAGTACGGTGCAGCGGTAGGCCTTGGGCGCCGTATGCGATTAGAACGGTGTCCTCCGGCACGCGCCCCCGCGCCGTCACTGCGGCAAACCCGCCCAAGAGCAGCGCCTGGCCTGGCACCACCGACCAAAGCCGCCCGTTGAGCCTCTTGTCCGGTACGACCCGGCGCGCGCAGTCCGGACAAAGCCAATCGCTGATGCGGCCCTGCGGTGGGATCCCGGGGGTATCCAAGAGCGTGAAACCGTCGGGCTCAAGTCGAAGCGGCAACGGCGCCAAGGTCGTGCCCGGCACCGCGGACACGGTCGGGGCGGGACCCTCACGGCCCAGCGCGCGGCTCCAGCGCGCCAGCAGGGCGGATTTGCCCACGTTGGTCACCCCCACGACAGCCACTGTGCCGTGGCCGGCTACCTCCTTGAGGCGCTCCCAGAGGGCCCGTGTGCCCCATCCGGTGCGGGCGCTGACCAGGTGGACTTCCACTTGGCGCAAACCTGCCGCGGTTAGTCTCTCCAGGACCCAGTGTTCGAGTTCTTCAGCCGGCGTGCGGGCCGGAAGCAAGTCCACCTTGTTCACGGCGACCACGAGGCGCGCCGCGCGGAAATCCCGTAGGGGAATCCCGGTGCTGGCTTCAAAATCGAACGCGTCCGTCACCAGTAAAACGCAGGCGGCACCCTTTGTGGCGTGTTTGATCGCGTCCCAGACGGCGGCCGCAGCGGGCGGCCCGTGGGAGATGTCGCCGTAATGCCGCAGGCGGAAGCAGCGCCGGCACACCGCGTCCGCCGCGTCCCGCTCCAGCACCTCCGCGGGCACAAACCCAGGCGCTTCGGGCTCCTTGCTCTGCAATGGCGCTCCGCACCCCGGGCAAACGCGCTCACGCATCGCCGGCCCTTCCCTCCCGCACGCGCCAATGCTCCTCCCGCACCATCCCGCGGCGCACCAGGTGCCGCAGCACCCGGCGTTCAAGGCGCCGCATTAGGCGGGTCGTCCCCAGCTCGTTGGTGCTTAACGGATTGACAAGCACCGTGTACATTCCCATGCGGTTGCCGCCCAGCACGTCGGTAAACAGCTGATCGCCCACGACGGCAGTCTCTTGGGGCGTCGTGCCCAAGATCTCCAACGCCCGCCGAAACGCGCGGCGAACCGGTTTGACGGCGTACGCGATCCCGGGCACGCCGAGGCTTTCGGCGAACGCCTTGACCCGCTGGGGGCGGGCGTTGGAGGTGATGCAGAGGCGAAATCCCCTGGCTTTCGCCTCCTGCACCCATGCCCGGGTGCGAGGCGGGACGGCAGCATTGGCGTATTCGGCCAAAGTGTTGTCCAGATCGAGAATGAGACCGCGGATGCCGCGCCGGGACAGTTCGTCCAAATCAACATCGTACAAAGAGGGATAACAACTATCGGGCACCAGCAGGCGCAGCAAGACGGGTCCTCCATCCGTGGGGCAAAAGTCCTCGGGTTATTATATCACATCGACTGCGAACCAAGCGGACAGGCCACTCCGGGACTGCCGCACTGGCCCGCGGCGGTCAGCCGTCGGCCAGCATCTCGCGCTGCAGCTTGGTGATGGCCCGCTTCTCGATACGAGACACATAGGAGCGGGAGATACCGAGCGCCCGGGAGATGTCGCGCTGGGTCTGCCGCACGCCGTCCAGCAGCCCGTAGCGGAGTTCGAGGATTCGCCGCTCGCGGCGGGTCAAGCGCTGCATGATCCGGCGCAGTTTCTCGTGCTCGAGTTGCCACTCCACCGTGTCAATCACGGCGTCAGGCTCGGTGCCGAGAATGTCCAAGAGCGTGATCTCGTTGCCCTCCTTGTCGGCCCCGATGGGGTCGTAGAGCAGCACCTCGCTGCGGGTCTTCTTGCTAGAACGCAGGTGCATGAGAATCTCGTTTTCGATGCACCGTGCCGCGTACGTGGCCAGGCGCGTCTGCTTGCCGGGGTCAAAGGTGTTGATCGCTTTGATGAGCCCGATGGTGCCGATGGATATCAGGTCGTCAGCGTCCTCTCCGGTGTTGTCAAACTTCTTGACGATGTGGGCGACCAGTCGCAGGTTACGCTCGACCAAAATGTTGCGGGCTTCGCGGTCGCGGGCCGCCATCCGCTCCAGCAACTTCGCCTCCTCGTCGCTTGACAGCGGCTGGGGAAAGACGCTGTTGCTGATGTAAGACGCAACCAGCATAACGCCGTCCAACAAGGCCGCGCACAGGGCAACGAACAAGGGTGGCAGCACCAGGCACGCACCTCCCGCGGGATACGGCGCAGTGCGCCGTTCTCCGCCAATCTATGAGGGTGCAGTACGGCGCGTGCCAGTACCGTTGCCACGTAAGCGGGGTTACACCAGAGGGCGAATCAGGCGTCGACGCAGGCGGGCGCCTACCGGCGCACTTGCTGGCGTGCGCGCACGTGCTCGGCAAAGGTGCGGGTAAAGATGTGGGTGCCGTCGCCGCGAGCGACGAAGAAGTAGTAGTCGGTTTCCGCCGGCTCCAACACCGCGCGGATGGCGCTCAAGCCCGGGCTACCGATAGGCCCGGGAGGCAGGCCCGCGTAGCGATAAGTATTGTATGGGGAGTCGATCTCTAGGTCCGAGTACAAAATCCGGCTGCGATGCTCGTCAAACAGGTAATTGATGGTGGGATCCGCCTGCAGCGGCATGTTGATCCGCAAGCGGTTGAGAAACACCGAGGCGATGACCGGGTGCTCGCGCTGGTAGAGGGCCTCCGCTTCCACAATGGACGCCAGCGTGACCACCTGGTGCAAGCTCAAGCCCAAGGGAGCTTCCATGCTCTCGATGACGGGAGCAGCCACTTCCAAAAACCGGTTCACCATGCGGCGAATGATTTGCTCCTCGGTCATGGACGGCGAGAACAGGTATGTGTCGGGAAAAAGGTAGCCCTCAAGGGAGCGGATCGGCTTGTCGATAGGCGGGTTGTTGCCGTAGACTAGGCGGTCGTCGGACGCCAGTTCCAAAAAGCGCTCCCGATCCACAAGGTCGTGCCGTGCCAGCAAATCCGCGATCTGACGCAAGTGCAGCCCCTCCGGGATCGTCACCCGGACGGTGTACACTGTCCCCGTCTCCAGCTGCCGGACGATGGAGACCAAGTTCATGTCCGCGCTGAGCAGGTAGTCCCCCGCCTGTAGGCGCCCATCGAGCCCCATGAAGCGGCTCACCAGTTGAAAGTGACGGGCATTGCGGATGAGGCCGGCCTCCTGTAGGGCGCGGCCGATATCGGCAGCGGTACTGCCCGCAGGGACGGCAAAGAGGACGGCCTCGGCGTTCCCCGGGGCTGCCGCCGGCACCAAAAGCGACACGATGACGATGCCGCCCAAGAGCGCGGTGAAACCGGTGAAACCAAGGCCGTAGGCAATCAGGCGGCACACGTAGGCCGCCAGGCTTTCCCCCGTGAACCGGACAGGCCGCCGCAGCACGAGACGCTGCCAGCGGTGCCCTGTCAACGGCCGCTCCATCGCTCGTCCTCCTTGCGACCCATTATACCTGCGCGCGCCGCATCTGGCAAACCCGCCCAAACGGCTTGGGCAGCGTCAATCCCCGGCGTTGAGCTCTTCCCAGGCCTGGCGGACACGCTCGGCCTCTTCGTCGTCGGTCACCGGCGTCACCGTCTGGTGGCCATCGGCGTCGGTGTCGACTCGGAAAAACCAGGCTCCCTCTTCACCCTCATCGGGCTCGGCCGGCTCCAAGAGCAAGTACTGCACCGACGTCACTTCAAAGTTGTCCCACACGATGAAATCGCGGGACACGCCGTCCTCGTCGACCAAGGTGATGACCGGAAGTTCGCCGGGCTCTAGCTCCTCGCCCTCGTGCGCGTGGTCGTGATCGTGGGCGTGCTCATCATGACGATGATCGTGGGCATGTCCATGATGGTGATCGTGCTGGTGTTTGCTCACTCGGCATGCTCCTCTCGCTGTTGGGCTTCCCGGCGCCGGCGGTCCAAGTACGCTTGTAGGATGACGCTGGCGGCCAGCTGATCGATGACCTGCCGTCGCCGATCTCGCCGCACGCCGGCTTCCAACAGCGTATGTCGCGCCTGGGCCGTCGAGAAACGTTCATCCCAGTATTCAACGGGTAGGCCCGTCGCCGACTCGAGCTGCCGGCCGAACGCCTGCACCGCTTGGGCTTCCGGTCCCAAGCGGCCGTCAGTACGCCGCGGCAAGCCGACGACGATCCGGGCACAGCCGTACTGCTTGGCCAGGGCGGCCAACCGACGTACGTCCTCACGGAGGCTGCGACGTTCGATGACGGTCACACCCTGGGCGGTCCAACCCAGCTCGTCGCTGACAGCAACGCCGATGCGCCGCTGGCCCACGTCGAGCCCCAGCGCGCGCCCACCGGCCGCCCGGAAGGAATTGTCATAACCTTCCGACACGTCCTACCACCTCACGCTGCCGTCGGGCGCACCACCCGTACCGGTCCACCCTAAACCATCCCGGATCACTTGTCAAGCCAACCGCCGATCGCTGAGGTACGCCTTGACCAGTTCCTCGAGGAGCTCGGAGCGCTCAACGCTGCGCACAAGGCTGCGGGCATGGCGATGGCTGGTAATGTAGGTGGGATCTCCGGACAAAAGGTAACCGACGATCTGGCTCACCGGATCGTATCCCTTTTCCTCCAGGGCCTCGTAGACCTCCCGGAGGATGCGGCCGGCGCGCGGGAGCCGATCAGGCTCAAACCGGAACAACATGGTGCGATCCGTGCCGGTCATGATCGGCTTCCCCCTCCCCCGCCGTAATGAAAGCTGGATTCGGTGGGCGCCCGCCTAATTCCTCCATCAGCCGGCGCCCACCACGACGGGGCATCAGCTCTGGGACCTGGCCGCCGCCAACTGGGCAAGCACCACGTCGCGAGCCTTGGCCAAGGCCTCAGCGAACCGCGCCGGATTGCGGCCGCCTGCCCGGGCCATGTGAGGCTGGCCGCCGCCTCCACCCTCGACGATCTGAGCCGCCTCTCGCACAATCTGGCCCGCGTGGACGCCTTCGCTGACGAGGTCTTTACTGGCCATCGCGACGAGGCTCACCTTGCCGTCCGAGGTCGTACCCAGCACCACCGCGCCGGAGCCCAAACGGTCGCGCAGTAGATCGCCCAAGGCCACCAAATCATCGGGCTCCACATGTTGGACGTCGGCCACAAGCACCCGGGCACCGCCCACGGTCTCAGCCTGGGCCAAGAGCGTGTCGACCCGGAGGGCCAGTAACTGGGCCTTAAGGGCGTCCCGTTCCTTCTCCAGCCGCCGAAGCTGCCCCAACAGCCCCTCCAGCTGCTGCGTCACCTGCCCCGGCGCCGTGCGGAGTCGCTCGCTGACCTCCCGCACCAGTGCGTCCTGGGCCGCGACATGGCGCCAGGCGGCCTCTCCGGCGACGGCTTCGATGCGGCGCACCCCAGCAGCGACACTGCTTTCCGACACGATCTTGAAAAAGCCCAATTCGCCGCTGCGCTGGACATGCGTTCCGCCGCACAGTTCAAGGCTGTAGTCGCCAATGCGGACAACCCGGACCCGCTCGCCGTATTTCTCCCCAAACAATGCCTTGGCGCCGAGTCGCCGTGCGTCAGCCAAGGCCATTTCCGTCCACGTGACCGGCAGGTCGGCCATAATTTGCGCGTTGACCCGCCGTTCGATGGCTGCCAGCTGCTCCGCCGAGACCGGTTCAAAGTGTGTGAAGTCAAAACGCAACCGATCGGGAGCGACCAGCGAGCCGGCCTGAGCCGCGTGGTCCCCAACAATTTCGCCCAGCGCCGCGTGCAACAGGTGCGTGGCCGTGTGGTGGCGCTGGGTCGCGGCCCGGGTGTAGGCATCAACGGTAGCCAGCACCCGCTCGCCCACCGCTAGGGAGCCGCTGGTCACCTGCCCCTTGTGCATGATGAGGCCAGCCTCTGTGCGCCGTGCGTCGGTGATGGCGATTTGGCCATCGGCGCCGGTGATGGTGCCGCTGTCCCCGACCTGCCCTCCGCCTTCGGGATAGAAGGGGGTGCGGTCCAGCACCACCTCCACCTCCTGGCCGCGCGTGACGGCCGGCACGCTCTCCCCGTTGACCACGAGGGCCAGTACCCGTGCCTCCACCTCAAGACGCTCGTAGCCCACAAATTCCGTCCGGGGCAGCTGGGTCAAGCCAGGAGCCGCATGGGTATCCTTGCCCAGGTAGCCTTCCTCGCCCCGCGCAGACCGGGCGCGCTCCCGCTGGCGCTCCATGGCCGCTCGGAAACCTTCCTCGTCGATCTCAAACCCCCGGTCCGCCGCAATCTCTCGGCTGAGCTCCAGCGGGAAGCCGTAGGTGTCGTACAGCCGGAAAACGTCCTCGCCGGGCAGTACCTGGCGCCCCTCCCGCTCTGCGGCCGCCATGACGTCTTCGAGGATCTCGAGGCCCTGATCCAGCGTCTGGTGGAACCGCTGCTCCTCCAGTTCAATAATGCGGCGCACGTAGGCTTCGCGCTGCACCACCTCCGGATACCCGGCTTGCATTTGCCGGATAACCGTGTGCGCGATCTCGCTCAGGAACGGCTCCGTAATACCCAAGAGCCGCCCGTGCCGCACGGCTCGCCGCAACAGCCGCCGCAGCACGTACCCGCGTCCCTCGTTGCTGGGCAGGACGCCGTCGTGAACGAGGAAGGTGACAGCGCGCATATGGTCGGTGATGACCCTGAGCGACACGTCCGCCTTTGGATCCTGCTTGTAGGCGACGCCGGCGCGCGCGGCAACGTGATCGAGAATAGGCCGCACCAGGTCGATCTCAAAGTTGCTGCGCACCCCCTGCAGCAGGGCAGCGGCCCGCTCAAGGCCCATACCGGTATCGATGCCCTTGCGCTCAAGGGGGGTGTAGTTTCCTGCTTCGTCCTTGAAGAACTGAATGAAGACCAGGTTCCAGACCTCAACAAAGCGCTCGCACCGGGGGCACCCGGGTCGGCAGTCGGGGTGCCCGCAGCCCTTGTCGGGACCCCGATCCACGTGGATTTCCGAGCATGGACCGCATGGGCCAACGCCGATCTCCCAGAAGTTGTCAGGCTTGCCAAAACGGACAATGCGCTCCGCGGGCAATCCGACTTCCTTCTCCCAGATTTCGGCAGCCTCATCGTCCTCTGTGTAAACGCTGGCCCAAATCCGGTCCGGCGCAATGCCCATGCGCTCGGTCACGAACTCCCAGGCCCACAGGATAGCTTCGCGCTTGAAGTAGTCGCCAAAAGAAAAGTTGCCCAACATCTCAAAGAACGTGTTGTGCCGGTCGGTCAGGCCCACCTGGTCGATGTCGGGCGTGCGCACGCAGCGCTGGCAGGTCGTGATGCGCGAATGCTCGGGTACCGCTTGTCCCAGGAAGTAGGGCTTGAAAGGCACCATCCCCGCCGCAGTCAACAGGAGCGTCGGGTCCCCGTGGGGCACCAGCGATGCACTGGGTAGACGTTTGTGACCTTTTTCCTCAAAAAAGCGCAGAAACTCCTCGCGCAGTTGGTCCCCGCTCCACTGCCGCATGGAGGATGGCCTCCCTCACATTATGCCGCTCAGAGGCGTAAAATCGTTATTTTATGGTAGCAAGCCCAGCCACAGCGTGTCAAGAAAGGGAAAGGGCGGGCCTTCGTCCTCTGCCCGCCCTGCAGGCGGCCTTGCCGGCCGGGATCTTGCACTGAATGCCGCCGGCGAGTGATCGGTGACGGCCGCCGGTGCACAATGCCTTCAGCTGCCTGCCAAGCTTTGGACCTTGCCGGCGACCCACTGCATGCCCCGTGAACCCATGGCCCGGGCGGCTGCCCGTTCGACACGCCGGCCCATGCGTTTAGCGCTGCGCCTCCAGGCCCGCTTCGTCCGGCTATCGGCCCGGGCGACCAGGTACGCCCCGGCCGCAAAGCCCAGCAGGCCCCAGGCCATTGCCCGCATCATGGCGCCTTTCAGCTCCTTCCCGCCGTCGTCAGTTCCGTATCCGGCATGGAACTAGTATGCCCAGTCGGCCGGCTGTCGGCAGGCAACGGTCCAGCGATGGTGCCGCCGCCCAGGAGGTAGTCGCCATCGTACCAGACGACCGCCTGCCCCGGACTGATTGCCCACTGCGGTTCCGTAAAGCGGGTCATCACTCCCTCCGCCCCGGGTTCGATAACAGCCGGAGCAGGATGTGCGTTGTAGCGGATTCGGGCCTCGACGGGCGTGGGACCGTCGATCCCGGGAATGCTGACCCAGTTGACGTCCCGCACCGACAGTCCCCATTCCCTCACTTGCTCCGCACGACCGACGATGACCGCGTTGCGCTCGGGGTCGATGCGCACCACGTACAGCCGCTCGCCGGCCGCAATCCCAAGTCCTTTGCGCTGGCCCACCGTGTAAAAGGCGATGCCCTGGTGCTCGCCCAGGTAGTTGCCGTCCACGTCGTAGATGGGACCCGGGCGATGCGCTTCGGGCCGATACTCGCGCAGAAAGCGCCGGTAATCGTTGTCCGGGATAAAGCAAATTTCCTGAGAGTCCGGCTTGGCCGCCACGCCAAGTCCGAGCTCGCGGGCGATGGCCCTGATCTCGTCCTTGGTGTACTCCCCGCAAGGTGTCAAGGTGCGGCTTAGCTGCTCCTGCGTCTGCCCATAAAAGGTGTACGTCTGGTCTTTGCGCGGATCGGCGGACTTGCGCACCACGTACCGTCCCCGCTCGGGGTCGTAGCCGATCCGGGCGTAATGGCCGGTGGCCACATAGTCGGCGTCCAGCTCGAGCGCCTTCTCCAAGAGCGTGCCGAATTTGACCGCCTGGTTGCACAACAGGCACGGGTTAGGTGTCAAGCCGTGCAAATACTCGGCAACGAAGCGATCGATGACCGCCTCCTGGAACGGCTCCTGGAAGTTTACCACGTAGTACGGGATGCCGAGCCGGTTGGCCACCCGGCGGGCGTCCTCTACTGCGGTCAGGCTGCAGCAGCCGGTTTCCGAACGATGGCCCAATGGGAGATCGTCCGGCCAGAGCTGCATCGTAATGCCGATGACGTCATAGCCTTCCTTTTTGAGCAAGGCCGCCGCCACCGAGCTGTCTACCCCGCCGCTCATCGCGACGACCACACGGATCTTGTTCTTGGGCGGTGCGTCCGGCGGCAGGGGCCAGGTGGGCGGCAGGCCCGTCCTTCTTTCCATCTATATTCCCTACTCTCTGCAACTTAGGCCCGCTGCGCACGGAAAGGCGGCGCCATGCGCGCCGTGGGCCGGTTTTTTTCCCGCAGCCGTTCCACCGCGGCGGCGATCAAGTCTACCGCCCGGCGAACCTCGACCTCGGTGTTGTCCTTGCCTAGGGTAAGCCGCAAACTCCCCCTGGCAAGCTCCCGTGACAATCCCATCGCCAACAGCACGTGAGATGGTGACAGGGAGCCCGACGTGCACGCCGAACCGCTGGATGCCGCAAGTCCGGCCAAATCCAGGTTCAGGAGAAGCGATTCGCCGTCCACACCGGCAAAGGACACATGCACGTTGTTGGGCAGCCGCTTTGCCGGGTCACCGTTGAGCCGGGCGCCGGGCACCCGCTGCAATATCCCGGCGGCAAGCTCGTCCCGCAGCCTTATCAGGCGGGGCACGACCTCGTGCATTTCGGCGCAGGCCAGCTCCAACGCCTTCGCCAAGCCGACGATGCCGGCTACCGATTCCGTCCCGGCTCGCAACCCGCGCTCTTGCCCGCCGCCATGCAACAGCGGCTCGATGGGTGTGCCGCGCCGCACATAAACGGCCCCGGCTCCTTTCGGCCCATAGAACTTATGGGCCGACATGACCAGCACGTCACAGCCCAAAGCGTCCACGTCGATGGGCATGAGGCCCGCGGTCTGCACCGCGTCCACCACGAGAGGCACCCCGCGGCTCCTTGTCACGGCGGCGATTTCCGCGATGGGCTGAACCGTACCCACCTCGTTGTTGGCGTGCATGACAGCCACCAGGGCCGTGTCCGAGCGGAGCGCCTCGGCGACCGCCTGCGGATCCACCAAGCCGTGGCTGTCCACAGGAAGCAAGGTCAGCTCCCAGCCGCGCCGGGAGAGGAAGCGGGCCGTCTCCAGCACGGCCTGATGCTCGATGGACGAGACGATCAAGTGGCGCCCATTGGCCTCCCGCGCCCAGGCGATACCTTTGATGGCCAGGTTGTCCCCTTCCGTCCCACCAGCCGTAAAGTAGACTTCCGACGGGCGCGCACCGATCAGACCGGCCACACGCTCCCGGGCGTCGTCGATGGCAGCGCGGGCTCGACGGGCTACTGCATACGGGGACGACGGGTTACCATAACACTCTTGCAACCACGGCTGCATCGCCTCATGCACCCTCGGGTCTATGGGCGTAGTGGCCGCGTGATCCATGTAGATCGTCCCCATGAGCGCGCCTCCGGCTAAATGTGGTAGATGTACTCGCCGTCCGCCGCCCGAGCCGCTTCCGCGGCGGCCAACAGGTCCGCCAGGCTAAAGGACTCCAACAGGTCGGCAACCCGGGTCGATAGCGTCTGCCACAGATGGCGCGTGCCGTACCGAGGCAACTGGCTGCGGTCCCGGCCCAAGGGGGCGCCTTCGTCAAACCGGATGTCGATGTTGCCCTCGAGCACCCTGAGCACCGCACCCGCGCTCACTTGCTGAGGCGGTGCGGCGAGCTGGTACCCTCCCTGGGCACCGCGCACGCTCAGCACGAGCCCCGCCTTGCGCAAGCTCCCCATGAGCTGCTCTAGGTAGTGTTCTGAGATCCCTTGCCGCTCCGCGATCTGCTTAAGGGCGATGGGCCCCTCGCCGTAGTGGAGGGCGAGGTCCAGCATGGCCCGCAGCCCATACTCGCCCCGGGTGGAGATCCGCAATCCCCTTCGCCTCCTATGCGTCGCCCGGCCGGCGGGCAAATCCGACTGAATTTCCTGGGTTTGCGCCCCCATCTTAGCACGAGGCCTCCGCCCCGTCAATCGCAGCACGTTTGCCCTTCACCGCCGTCGCCACGCCTTTGCGGTGCAGCCTTTGCGGTGCAGTCAATGGCCCTTCCCGTCGCCACGCCACGTTTTCAGTCGCTCGCGCAAAACCGCCTCGTAGCCCTGATCCGACGGCTCGTAAAACCGCCTGCCGACCAAGTTGTCCGGTAAATACTGCTGGGCTACATGATGGCCGGGAAAGTCGTGCGGGTATCGATACCCTTCCCCGTGTCCCAGCCTCTTGGCGCCGGGGTACGACGCGTCCCGCAGGTGAATAGGTACCGGGTCCCAGCGCTCGGTCCGCACGGTTTCGAGGGCCGCGCCGATGGCCTTGTAGGCGCTGTTGCTCTTGGGCGCGGTCGCGATATATATGGCCGCCTGGGCCAATGGGATCCGGCCCTCGGGGAGCCCCACGTGTTCAACCGCCTGGGCGGCTGCCACCGCCACCAATAGGGCTTGCGGATCGGCGTTGCCCACGTCTTCTGCGGCGTGGATGATGAGTCGCCGGGCGATGGTGCGGGGGTCTTCACCAGCTTCCAGCATACGAGCCAGCCAATAGACGGCAGCGTCGGGGTCCGAACCGCGCATGCTCTTAATAAACGCGGAAAGCGTGTCGTAATGCTCGTCGCCATCGCCGTCATAATGGACAGTGCGCACTTGCAGGGCCGCGGCGACCAGCTCCGCCGTCACCCGCACCGGTGTTACCTCCGGGGTAGTCCTTTCGCTGGCCATCGCCATGTCCACGGCGAGTTCTAACCCGTTGAGCGCGGAGCGGGCGTCTCCGTTGGCCGCCCGGATCAGGAGCGCTCGTGCCTCAGGCTCCAGCTGCACCGAAAACCGTCCAAGACCGCGCTCCCTGTCAGCCAACGCCCGATCGAGAAGCTGCGACAGGTGCTCGTCCGTCAACGCGGAAAGGCGGAATACGGGTGCGCGGGAAAGCAGCGGGGCATTAACGGAAAAGAAGGGGTTCTGCGTCGTGGCCCCGATGAGAACGATTGTTCCGTCCTCGACGGCCGGCAACAGCGCGTCCTGCTGGGCGCGGGTAAAACGATGGATCTCATCGATAAATAACACGGTACGCTGACCTCGGAAACGCAGGCGCTCCCGGGCTTCCTCAATCGCGCGCCGCACGTCCGCCACCCCGGCCGTCACCGCGTTAAGGGACGCGAGGAACGCCCGGGTTCGGGCCGCGATGAGCCGCGCCAGCGTCGTCTTGCCCGAGCCCGGGGGACCGTACAGGATCATCGACCGCAGGCGGTCCCGCTCCACCAAGACCCTAAGGGGCCGGCCAGGACCCAGCAACTCTTCCTGGCCAACGATCTCGTCCAAATCCCGCGGCCGCATGCGTTCGGCCAGCGGCGCGGCCGCCTGCCGCGCCTGCTCCGCCGCGGCGGCAAACAGGTCCATTGGCCACCACCCCTGCGCCGGAGGACGCCAACAGCGCCCCCGCGAGGCATAAGAAAACGGGAGGATCTCGACCCTCCCGCTGCCGACGAAAGAACCCCGCCGTGCCGCCATATCCGGCTGTTGGTGAACCTGCGCTCTGGCAGGTGGGTGTCCTCCTGGGCGCTTGTGGGCTTCCCCGCTCACCGGGGCTTGCACGCCACGTCCAGAGCCGAACTCCCTATGTGTAGGTGTTGGCTCACAACAAAGCCGGACTCGTCGCGCACACAACAGGGCAACGTTTCCCTGCCAGCCCCATCATAGCACACGGGGCTTGACCCCGACAACCCGGCCGCTTTTGGCAGCGCACCCTGCCGCTGCGACCATGGGCTCGCCCGCTCGCGCCGTCCCGGCGCAGGGACCGGCAGGCCCCTGCGCCGCCCATCCCGTCAGCGCACGCGGATATGCAGCTCTCGCAGCTGTTCCTCGGTCACCGGCGAGGGCGCACCGGTCAAGAGGCAGCTCGCGCTCTGGGTCTTCGGAAATGCGATGACGTCCCGGATATTGTCCGTCCCCGCCAAAAGCATCACCAAACGGTCCAGGCCAAACGCGACGCCTCCGTGGGGCGGAGTGCCGTATTCGAACGCTTCCAGCAGGAAGCCGAACTTCTCGTTGGCCTCCTCCGGGGTCAGGCCGATGACCCGGAACACCGTCTCCTGCACGTCCCGCCTGTGGATCCGAATGGACCCGCCGCCCAGTTCGTAGCCGTTGATAACTAGGTCGTACGCCTTGGCCCGGACCTTCAGCGGGTCGGTTTCCAGCAGCGGCAAATCCTCATCGACCGGCGACGTAAACGGGTGATGCGCCGGGTCAGGACGGCCAGTTTCGGGATTTTCGTGGAACAGCGGCCAGTCCACGATCCAGGCGCAGGCAAACTGCTGCGGGTCGGGATTGTAGATCTGCCGCCCAAGGCGTACCCGAAGCCGGCCCAAGATCTCCGCGGCCACCTCTCGCTTGTCGGCGGCAAACAGCACAAGATCCCCCGCAGCGGCGCCGGTCGCCTGCCGTAGCCGGCCGATTGTTTCCTCGGAAAAGAACTTGGCGATGGGCGAGCGGACGCTGTCTTCCATGAACGCCATCCACGCGAGTCCCTTGGCTCCCCACTGCACCGCCAAGTCCACGAGCTCGTCGATCTCACGGCGGCTCATGCCGGCGCCGCCCGGCACCTTCAGGGCCTTGACCCTGCCGCCTTCCTGCACCGCACGAGAGAAGACCTGGAAGTCACTTCCTGCCACAAGGTCGGAGACGTCCACCAACTCCATACCGAAACGCAGATCGGGCTTGTCGCTGCCGAAACGATCGATGGCCTCGTCGTAGCGCAAGCGTGGGAACGGTTGCGGCAAGGCGATGCCGCCCGCCTCGCGGAAGACGTGTACGATGAGCCGCTCCATGACGTCCAGCACGTCGTTCATGTCGACGAAGGACATCTCTACATCGATCTGGGTAAATTCGGGCTGGCGGTCGGCCCGCAGGTCCTCGTCCCGGAAGCAGCGGGCAATCTGAAAGTACCGCTCCATGCCCGCCACCATCAGCAGCTGCTTAAACAGCTGCGGCGACTGGGGGAGGGCGAAAAACTTGCCCGGGTTGACACGGCTTGGCACCAGGTAGTCCCGGGCGCCTTCGGGTGTGCTCCGCGTCAACATGGGCGTCTCAATCTCCAGAAACCCTTCCCGGTCCATGAACTGCCGCACCGACATCGTGGCCCGGTGCCGCATCATCAGGATGCGCTGCATAGACGGGCGCCGCAGATCCAGCGGCCGGTAACGTAGGCGCACCGTCTCGTCCACGTCGGTCCGGTCATCGAGGCCAACGGGCAAGGGCTTGGCCCGGCTCAGGACCGTCACCGCCTGGCCGTCCACCTCAATTTCGCCTGTGGCCAGGTTTGGATTTTCCGCGCCCGGCATGCGGCGGCGCACCTGGCCGCGTATGGACACCACGTACTCGTTGCGCAGCGTATCGGCAAGCCGGTAGGCTTCCGGATCCACTTGGGGATTGAACACCACTTGCACGATGCCGCTACGGTCGCGCAAATCCACGAAGATCAGGCCGCCGTGGTCTCGCCGCCGGTGGACCCAGCCGTTGAGAACGACCTCCTGTCCGGCATGCACCGGCCTGAGTTCCCCACACCAATGGGTGCGCTGCCAGCGCTGTTGGGTCGATTCCATTCGCCAATCAGCCGCCTTTCCGCATCAAGGACTCGAACACAGCTTTCGCCTGCATCTCGCGCTCGTCGCCGGTCGCCATGTCCCGCACCCGCACAACGCCGCGGGACGCCTCGTCCTCACCGATGAGGACCACAACCCGGGCGCCCAGCCGGTCGGCCTGCTTCATCTGGGCCCGCAGGCTGCGGTCCATGTAGTCGATCTCCACC
>LZRQ01000047.1 GCA_002159155.1 Firmicutes bacterium ZCTH02-B6 | reverse complement strand
ACCGACGCCCAAGCGAGGCGCGGGAGCGCTAAGTACAACCGCCGCTCGACAACGTCCCGCCGGATCCCATCTCGCCTGACACCGGGCCGCAAACCCGCCTCCGCGACCGCGGCTAAAATGTCCCGTTCGGACACCGCCTCGGCCCCGTCAACCCGCACAAACCAGACAAACTGGCTAAGTACGTAAAGCAATCCGGCAAACAGGGCTGCACCGGCCACAAAGGCATGCCGGCGTCCAGCGCGGATGAGCAGGAACGGCAGCCCGGCCTTGGCCACGATGGCTACGTCTACCCCCAGCTGCCGGGCTGTCCGTACAAGCCGTGAAAAGTCGCGCGCCGGGACCCGGGCAACCAGCAACTGGGGCGCCGCCCGCTCCAGTTGCCACAAGGCGATCCCCTGGGCGACGGCACGGTTGATCAACGTTTCCAGCGGTCCGCCTCGCGCTCTGATTATAACATATCCCCTGAATAGCGACGACAAGGCGCGCAGCAACGGCGGGCCCCCTACCGGCGCAGTTCCACCTGAAGGATCCGCCCGTCCACGACCAATTCCTGGGGGAGAATGCTGCCGATGCGCAGGCGGCTACCGGTGACGACC
Organism: Firmicutes bacterium ZCTH02-B6; assembly: GCA_002159155.1. Taxonomy (GTDB): domain Bacteria; phylum Bacillota; class Limnochordia; order Limnochordales; family ZCTH02-B6; genus ZCTH02-B6. Next base: position 18,136 of record LZRQ01000047.1, on the reverse strand, counting down.
AGCTCGCCACGGCCGGTGCGGATCCGGATCTCCTGCGGGCTGTATTTGATGAGCCCGCGGTGGTTCTCTACCAGCACCTGCACATCGCCGATGAGGGTTGTCTTGGGCAAACTGAATACGATGTCCTGGGGCAAGTCCAGAGCGCGCACGAGCTTCTCCACCACGGTGCCGCGTTCGGGTTCCACGGTCGTCCCTCCCGCGACACCCTATGCCGCATCGGGCCCTCCTAGACCCGCGGCCATATCCGGTACGGCCGCAAGGCGCGCGGGGCGTCCAGGATCTCTCTTGTGACCATGGCCGCGAGCCACGGTCGGCCGGTCTCCAGGAGAGCCGCAACGGCGGGCGGGAAAGGCTGGACCCCACCCTGCCGCCTCCCCGCCCGGCGGGGCACCACCGCTGCAGTCGAGACCCACTCCTCGCCCAAATCGTCATGAAACGCCACACCCTGGATGCGGGGCGCCATGCGGGACCGGCGGACCGTCGGCTTGGGCGCACGGGCGGCCGAGACCCGGACCTTGGGAATCGCCGGCGCCTCCCGCCCGGCTGGCGAAGTCTCAGACAACCTTCCCGAGGATGACCCGGACCCTTGCGCCGGCAGCTCCTCACGTCGTCTTGCAGCCGGCGGCAGAGGCTCGCCGACGTGCTCCACCCGCGCCCGCCGGAGCCTGCGTTCAAGCTCCTCCATGTCCACAATGACGTCGGGCTCGTCAGGGGTTTCGCCGGGCGTCCCAGGCGGCGCCGACCGCCGCACGAGGCTGCTCAGGACCGACCCCAGGACGTAGAGAAAGAACAACAGGCTCAGTAGCTCGTCGAGGCCCATGGTCGACTACCTCCCGTCCCGGGTTCTCTAAGATTCATTCCTTGCGCTTGGGCGCCTCGCCGCCCTGCGGCGCCTCCGGCGGTTCACCGCTCCGGCCGATAGCCTGCCGCATCTCGGTGTCCGCGATCAGATTGCGCAGAGCGTAGTAGTCCATCACACCCATGCGACCTTCCCGCAACGCCTGTGCCAAAGCCTTGGGCACCTCGGCCTCGGCCTCGACGACCCTGGCGCGCATTTCCTCGACCATCGCCCGCATCTCCGCCTCCCGGGCCAGCGCGGCGAAGCGCCGCTCGGCCGCCTTGGCCTGGGCAATGTTCTTGTCTGCCTCCGCCTGGTCCATCTGGAGCTGAGCCCCGATGTTGCGGCCTACATCCACGTCGGCGATATCGATGGACAGAATTTCGTAGGCTGTGCCCGCGTCCAAGCCTTTCGCCAGCACTGTCTTGGAAATCCGGTCCGGGTTCTCCAATACTTCCTCGTGGCTCTCGGCCGAACCGACCGTTGTCACGATGCCCTCGCCGACACGGGCCACAATCGTCTCCTCGCCGGCGCCGCCCACAAGCCGCTGGATGTTGGCCCTGACGGTAACTCGGGCCTTGACTCGCAGCTCGATGCCGTTTTTGGCAACGGCGGCGATCACGGGCGTCTCGATGACGCGCGGGTTGACACTGACCTGCACCGCCTCCAGCACATTGCGCCCAGCCAGGTCGATGGCAGCCGCCCGCTCAAAGGAGAGATCAATTTGCGCCCGATGGGCAGCGATCAAGGCGTCCACGACCCGGTCCACATTGCCACCGGCCAGATAGTGGGCCTCTAGCTTGTCGATGGCCACGTCCATACCGGCCTTCACGGCTTTGATCAAAGGCAAGACGATCTTGGCCGGCGGCACCCGGCGCAGCCGCATGCCGATGAGCTGCAGGATCCCGACCCGCACACCTGCCGCCCAAGCGGAAATCCACAGCCCGACAGGAATAAAGTTAAAGAACAGGATCACAAAGATGACCGCCAGCACAAAGACCAGCAAACCCGTAAACGTGGCCAGCTGCATCTTCTCGCCTCCCTTGTCCCGAGCCGTTCTGGACCGCTATCGATCTTGGTATGCCCGAACCGTCACACGGCCCCCGACGACCTTGACAACCTGGACCATGGTACCTGCGGGGATATACTCGCCTTCCGAGACGGCGTCGACCCGCACGCCGCCGATTTCCACGGTTCCTGACGGCCGCAGTGGCGTTAGCGCCTGTCCGGAGGCTCCGACCTTCACCACAGGATCATTGGGGTCATCCCCGGGAACGCCCACGTCCTCCAACTTGGTTTCCAGCGCGATGCGCCGCCAGATGCCGGTCTTTGGCACCCGGCGCAGCAGCACGATGCCAAACACCACGGTGGCAATCGTGGAAAGCCCGATCGCGGTGAACGCCGAAGCCGCGTCTGGGAACGACAGGTAGAGACTGGCAAAAACCGCTGCCAACCCGCCGATCCCCGCGATGCCGAAACCTGGGATAACCAGCACTTCCAACAAGAGAAGCACTAGCCCCAGGACAAAGAGCAGCACGACTTCCAAGCCCGCCAGTCCCGTGATAAGGCGCGCCCCAAAAAAGAGGGCCAGGCAAATGAGCCCTGCCGTGCCCGGTACCCCCCAGCCGGGGCTCGTTACCTCGGCCAAAAGTCCGAGCATCCCCAAGGTCAGAAGCAGGGAACTCAAGGTCGGATCCGTCAGAACCCGCGCCACTCTCTCGGCCCAATTGGGGGCCATCTCCGTGACCTCCGCCAAGGCAAAGCCGAACGCCTCCAGCGCTTCCTCCCGGGTACCCGCCAGCAGATCGATGAAACCGATTTCATGCGCCTGGCTGGCGGTGAGGGTCAAAATCTCCCCCTCCTCCACGAGACCCTCGATGGCGACACGCTGGTCGACCATCGCGGCTGCGACTAGGGGGTCTCGTCCGTGGCGCTGAGCCGTAGCCTCGAATTCGGCTCGCAAGGCCGAGATGGTTTTTTCATCCGCCGGGCGAGGCTCGGCAGCCCCGATGCTGGCACCGGGCGTCATGGCGATCTTCTCCGCTGCCAGGGTGATGAGCGCCCCCGCTGACCACGCCCTCTCTCGCACGAAGGCTAGCACCGGGCGTCCGGCCGAGACAAGCGCGTCGCGAATGGCCGTAGCCGAGTCGACCCGCCCGCCGAAGGTGTTGACCTCGATCAGGATCGCGTCAACCCTTTCTCGCCTCGCTTGTTCCACCGACCGCTCCACGAAGGCTGCAAGACCCTCGTCGATGGTGCCGACGATGGGTATGAGTAAGACACGTGCCGGCACTTGGGCCAGCGCCTGCAAAGCACCGCCCAGGATCACCAGCACCAAAAGGATCAGCCCCAGCCAACGGTACCTGCCCACAACCACTCCCCCGCTTGCGAGCCGACAAAAAGGGAGGCCCCTCTCCGGCCTCCCTCCACATCTTGCACCCCGCTTGTCGCTCACTTGCGCCGCTTGCGCGCCGCGGCGGCTTTCTTCTTCCGCCTGACGCTGGGCTTATCGTAATGTTCCCGCTTGCGCAGCTCCGACTGAATGCCTTCCTGGCGGGTCATTTTCTTGAACCGGCGCAAGGCCTTATCCAAGCTCTCGTTCGGGCCAACTCTAACCTCGGCCATGACTCCGGGCTACCCCCTCTCTGGCGCAAAATGTGCACCGCGGGCCCTCACGCAAACCGCCCCAGGGGTTTGCCACCTACGAGGTGGAAATGCAGGTGAAAGACGACCTGCCCACCATCCCGGCCGCAGTTGGTCAGCACGCGATAGCCCGTCTCTCTGATACCCAACTGCTCCGCCAACTGCTGCGCTACCCGCAGCATGTGCCCGGCCAGTTCGGTGTCGCCCGGCGTGAGATCGGCCAGGGACGCGATGTGCTTTCTCGGGATGATCAGCACATGAACCGGGGCTTGGGGGTTGATGTCGCGAAACGCGATCACGCGGTCGTCTTCGTAAACTCGGTCGCTAGGCAGCTCTCCCCGCTCGATCCGGCAGAAGACGCAGGATTCCGTCACCCGCGCTCCACCCCCTTCCCGCAGGTCTTTCCCTAAAGGTTCGACGCATCCGGGTGCCTTCCTGCTCTTAAGCGCGCGGGCTCCCTTCGGGCACAAGCCCTAGCCGCCGCGCCATAATCTCCTTCTGGATCTCGGATGTCCCCCCGCCAATGGTGTAAACGCGGGCGTCCCGGTAATACCGCTCCACAGGGTAGTCCGCCACATACCCGTATCCGCCGTGGATTTGCACCGCCTGCGCCGTCACCCGGTTGACCATCTCTGACGCCACCCACTTGGCCATGGACGCCGCCATTACCGAATCCCCGTCGTAACAGGCCGCACAAGCGTGGTACAGCAAGAGGCGCGCTTGCTCCACCTGCGCGTACATCTCGACCAACTGGTGCCGTACCGCCTGGAAACCCACGATGGGCCGGCCGAACTGCCGCCTTGCCAGTGCGTAGTCCCGCGCGGCCTCGTAGGCCGCCTCGCCGATCCCAACGCACTGGGCTGCGAGCAAGACTCGCTCCAGGTTGAAATCGTCCATCACGTAGTAGAATCCCCGGTTTTCCTCTCCGAGCAACTGCGTCTCATCGACGCGGCAGCCCTCGAAGACCAGCTCGCCGGTTTCCGATGTATGCCAGCCCATCTTATCCAGCTTGCGGGCTACGGAGAATCCAGGCGTGCCTTTATCGACGAGAAACAGTGAGATCCCCCGGTGCCCAGCCGCCGGCAGCGTGCGGGCAGCCAAGACGACGAAGTCCGCCACCGGCCCGTTGGTAATAAACGTCTTGCGCCCGTCGATGACATATGCGGAACCGTCCCGGACCGCGCGGGTCCGAATAGAGGCGAAGTCCGACCCGGCATCGGGTTCGGTCATGCCGATGGCGCCAATGAGCTCGCCGCGCAATCCAGCAGGCAGGTAGCGGCGTTTCTGCTCCTCCGTCCCGTGCTTCCAGATGGGATAAAGGGAGAGCACCTGCACGAGGAGCGTCACTCCGACGCCGGCGTCAACCTTGGAAATTTCCTGCACCGCCAGCGCCTGCGCCAAGAGATCGCCGCCCGCGCCGCCGTACTCCGGCGGGAACATAATGCCGATCAGGCCCTGTTGCCCCATGCGCTGCATGATGCCTGGCGGCAGCGCCCGCCGCCGCTGGTACTCAGCGACCAGGGGGGCGACTTCTGTCTGGGCAAACTCCCGCGCCACCTCACGAATCGCCTGCTGGTCCGCGGTCAACCGCACCATGCCCGCTCCTCCTTCGATCGGCGCTCGAGTTCCCGCAGCAGGATATTCGCAAACGCCTCAGCCAGTGCGTCTAGGCTCCTCTCGCCCCTTTCCGGAAACGAGCATCGGAGAGCACAACGGCCGCGACGGTCCACCAGGACACAATCACCGCCGGCTACGATACAACGGCATTAATAAAGGTGGTATTCATTCAAACGTTCAAACGTTTGCTGGAATCTCCTGCAGCGGAGTGAATACCACCCAAGCCGGGCTGTCCGAATGCGTGGTACCGCCAATCGGCCTGACGGGTGGTGGCGGGTTTCAAGCCGCAATCGTCTCAATGAGCACAGGCCGGAAATCGATCGCGTCGCAGGCAACGAGGTGGAAGCGTATCCCACCGACAAGGCCCACAAGGGCCTGCCGGCGAGCGGGACCGTGCAGGTGCCCGTAGACGCAGTGAACGACCGGATACGCCTCCAGGAGGCGGGTAAAGCCGGAGGGCTCGTGGCGCTCGTTGGTAGGCGGATAGTGGAGCATCACGATGAGGCGTTGGGCGCCCGCCCGCATGGCGCTCTTGAGGGAGAGCTCCAGGCGCTGAAGCTCTCTCAGGTAGATTTTCGTGTCCTCCTCGGGCTGAAAAGCGTAGCTGCCGGGAACGGTCCAGCCGCGTGTACCGCAGACCGCCCATCCCGCCCCAAGCATCAGGTGATCGTTTTGCAGGGCGACCACGTTGGGAGGCAACGCCCGTCGCACCTTACTGATGCTGCTCCACCAATAGTCGTGGTTGCCGCGGATGATGACTATGCGGCCGGGCAGTCCCGACAAGTAGGCGAAATCGGCGCCAGCCTGCTCGAGGGTCATAGCCCACGACAGATCTCCCGGCATGAGCACCACATCATCGGCGCCGACCACTTCCAGCCAGGCACGGCGAATCTTGTGCGGGTGATCGATCCAGCCGGCCCCAAAAACGTCCATGGGCTTGTCTTGTCCACCGGGGAGGTGCAAATCGCCGATGGCAAATACTCTCACAAAAGCCCCTCCGGTCACATGAACCCGCCCGGGACCCGGCCGGATACTTTGCGCGGGATAAAACAGGTGCCGGTGGCGCACCGGCGGCCGACGTCACACGGAGGACGTCAGGACGTCATGAGGAGGCCGCGCCGTCCTTGGGTACGCCCTGGCGCTCAGCGGAGGAGGCGGACGCCGGCTTCTGATCGTCCTCGTCCAACGAGCTGGTGGCTTTCTTGAACTCGCGAATGCCCTTGCCGATGGCCTTGCCCACCTCGGGCAACTTGCCCGGCCCGAAGATGATCAACGCCAGGACCAAGATGATGACCAGCTCGGTCGCGCCGATCCCGAACATGCCAACGCGCCCCCTTTGCCAGGTGGGAGTGCAGCCAAGGTCCTTCTCAGTATAACGCACCGCCTGACAAAGGTAAAGCGGCGCGCCCCAGAGCCTTGTCCTCGGGGCACGCCGCCGGCTGGCCAGACGCTTTCCGCAGGTTTATACGCTATACCGTTTCCCGCTTGCCCTAACAGGTGATGGTTCGCACGGCGACCGTGCGCAAGCCGTGACCGTTGACGAAGATGGTCCGGACGGGGTTCACAAATACCCGCCGGACGAACACCGGGCGGACCGCGATGGTGCGCAGGAAAACCGGGCGCACGGCGACCGTACGCACGCACACCGGCCTCACTGCGATCGTCCGCAGGGCAATCCTGCGGACAGCCACCGGACTCACCGCGACGGTGCGCAGGAACACGGGACGCACCGCGATCATCCGCACGAAGCTTGGGCAGACGGAAATGGTCCGGACCGCCACCGTACGCACGCCATTGCAGGCCATGGTCGGCACCTCCTTTTTACTGGCTTCGGTGCTACGGTATGTGAGCCCGTCCGCCCTCGCCCTAGGAATGGATTCTTATTTGCGCCCGCCCGCCGCCATACCCTTACGCAACAGCGGCGACCTCTTGCCACCCGTGCGCCCTTACCGGGACGGCGGGACCGCCTGCCCTCGGCCCACTTTGGGGTCGAACCCGGCCAATGGGACGAACCCCGTCAAGCTGTGGAGCGAGAGCCGCATGTCACGACCGGCGTTGGGGCCGTGCCCCGGGCGCAACACCACAAGGCTATCGCCGACAGACATCAGCGTACCGTCCGTATCCAAAGGCGTCAGGTCGGGTACGGTGCTGCCGGCTACAAAGAGCTGCACCCGCTTGCCGACAAATCGTCGCAGTTCCTCACGGGTCGCCCGCAGGATCGGATCCTCAAATGCGACCTCCGGAGCGGGCGCGACCACGTTTTCTCCGCCTACCTGTTGTCCCCCTGGGACCTGCACAGCCGAGGCAGGCTGCACCCTCCTTGCCGATCGCCGACGGCGGAGTCGTCCCGTCGCCAGGCGAGCGCGGGCCGTCCAACGGCTTCTTCCTGTTGTCCTTTTGGACATGTCCACACCTCCCAGCGGTGCCCGACCCATAAGTCGGGCCCGCCGCACTGTTGGTGCCAGAGGCGGCACCCGGTTCGTACCAGTCTATGCCTGCGGGTGCACCGTTCCCGGACGCGGCCTGTCCTCTTTCCGTAGCCCTGTCCCGGCCATTCATTCCCATTGTACTGCCGGCAGGGTTCGAGCGCCTTCGTCCAGGATTCCTTGACCACAGGAGAGACCGTCTGACTGGCGAGGAGGAATCCACCGCTCGTGAAACTCGTTTCCAGTGCTGCCACCACCCGTAGCCGCCGGTGGTTTCGGTACGCCGCATGGCTGCTGCTCACCGTCCTAGTGACCGGTTGCTTCGGTTCTCCTCTAGGAGGAGGAACGGGTACGACCTTCTCTCTCCAGGGTACCGTCCTCGTTGAGGGTTCCGATGGCACCCCCGTGCCGGGAGCCGTGATACGCGCGGCCGGCAGGGAGGCGACCACGGGCCAAGACGGCACCTTCGCCCTCGAGGATCTGCCTGTCCAGGGGCAGACCATGACGGTCACCGTAACGGCTCCCGGGTATGAACCGGCCACTGTGGCCATTCACCCCTCCGGCGGGGCTAATCTCCTCGTCACCATCGTCCTCGTTCCCAACGAGGATGACGGGGGCAGCTCCGGAAACGACGGCGAACAAGGCGAAGATGGCGGTACCGGTCCGGGCGGCGATGACGGAGATGGAGGGGATGGTGGGAATCGCGACGACGAATCACCCGAGCCCCGACCGGAACCCGAACCCGTCTACCGCGGCGCCGTTGAGGCTAACGTCCGGCTGGTCAACGTCGGGAACCCGCAGGTAGCCGCAGCAGCCGTCGTTCCGCAGGAACTGCTCTCCCGCCACGCGGCCCGCACGGTCACCCGCACGACGGCCGAAGCGGTCCCAGGTGAATGGATTGTGCAGCTCAACGGCGAATACCCGGTCCAGGCCATCAACACCATGTGGACCGACGCAGGGGTGCGGGTCGTCGAGCGCTTGGCCGACAACTTCTATTTGGTCGCGGCGGATGGCGCCGGTTCGTCCGTCGAAACCGAGCTGCGCCTCGCGCAGCTGCCCAACGTGGTTTCCATCGAGCCGAACAAGCGGGTCCAACCGGTCGCGGTGAGCTACCTGCCCAATGACACCTACTTTGACCGCCAGTGGAGCCTGCCGCTGGTCAGCATCCCGTACGCGTGGAACATCACCACCGGTAGCCGCGACGTGGTGGTGGCCGTGCTCGACACGGGGATCCTGCCCAACCATCCCGACCTGCAGGGAGTCAACATCATCAGCGGACGCAATTTCGCCAGCGACCAGTCAGCCACCAACTACACCGATGACGCCACTTCCTTGAGCCACGGGACCATGGTGGCCGGTATCATCGGCGCCATGACCAATAACGGCCAAGGTATTGCGGGCATCAACTGGTCCGTGTCGATCATGCCCGTGCGTGTCATGAGTTCCCGTTCCGGTGGAACGGTAGCAGCCGTCGGGCAGGGCATCCGCTGGGCAGCGGACAATGGAGCCCATGTGATCAACATGAGCCTTGCCTGGGACGCGACGTATAACGACACTTTTGTCAACCAGCAAATCGAGTACGCGGCCAGTAAAGGCGTCGTTTTAGTGGCGGGAGCGGGCAACGACAGCGGGCGTGTGACGATGCCCGCCGCTCACCCGGACGTCATCGCTGTCGGGGCGGTGGACCGCAACAAGCGGGTGGCTTGGTATTCCAACTACGGGTCGCAGCTGGAGCTGGTTGCCCCAGGCGGGGACACCCGCTCCAGCCAGGCCAACGGCATCCTGAGCACGGACATCGTCAGCCGACGGCTCAGCTACTCGTACCAACAGGGCACGTCTTTCGCCTCCCCCCACGTGGCAGGCATCGTGGCCCTGATGTACAGTGCGGGTATCACCGATGCCAACGAAATCCGCGAGCTCCTGCGCCATACCGCCGAAGACCTGGGGGCTCCTGGTTTCGACAACTACTACGGCTACGGCCTCGTGAACGCATACGCAGCCGTGACCGGTTCTGATCCCATCAAAGCACAGGTGGCCGTGGCCAGTGCGGACGGTACGCGGATCTGGGGGCCGGTCACCCCCCTGCGGAGTGGTGCGCGTGCCCTGGCCCGGCTCGAAGGCGTCGCTCCGGGTGAGCATACGTTGTTCGCCTGGATCGACGCGGTCCCCGACGGCATGCTGGGCGACGGTGACTTTGCCGGCGTCACGCAGGTAGAGGTGCCTGAGGACGGGACCGTCACGGCCGACCTGGTGTTGGCGGTGTGGGAGACGCTGTCCGCGCAGGACCGGGCGCGGCTCTCTGCCCTGGCCAACCGCTGACGGACGAGGGAGGTGTCACGGCATTGCCCACACGAGCGAAAACGGTCAAGAATACCTACGGCACCGCCCGGGGACGTCGGGCGGCGTGGGTCGACTGGCGGTGGATTGTGCTGCTGGGAGGGATCAGCGCCTTGCTGGTTTTCGCCGGCCAAGACGCGACGGGCACCCCGCCCCTCGGGACGGAAGCGACTGCGGCGACCGGCACGTCGAAAGGTCCGGCGCCTGATATGGATCAGGCCAGAAGTCAAGACCAGGCCGTGGCCGTCGACCTGGCTGTGGAGGTCGTCGACACGGGCGGACAACGCGCTTACGTGCTTGTCCTCGGGGCAATGGCCTCCGGCCTCGACGACGCGGCGCTCACTTTCCGCTCCGGGCAGGCATTCGATTTCGTAGCGGTCCAGGACGGGCGCGAAGTATGGCGCTGGTCCGCTGGCCGGGTGTTTCACCAAGCGGTGACCAAGCGACGCTTCCGCCCACGTGAACTGGTCGTTTTCGCCCACGTCTGGGATGGCCGTGACGCGGCGGGCAACCCGTTGACGGGCCCGGTCGAAATCCGGGCGATGCTTACCTCGGACCCACCCGTCGCCACAGAGCCGGTAGTGCTGGATCTCCCCTAGCGGCAGGCGGGCCCGCGCCGGTTCACGCCTCAGGAGAGCCAACCGGGCGCCGGCCCGCCCAAGTCGCCCCACTCGTAGAGAATGATGCTGGCCGCCACGAGACCGGCCGTCTCCGTGCGCAGGATCCGCGGTCCGAGGGTAACGATGTGCGCTCCGTGTCCCTCGGCCGCGGACACTTCGGCCGGCGTCAAGCCTCCCTCCGGCCCGATGAGTACGGTCACACTCCCGGGCTTAAGACCCCGCAGCACCGCGCGCAACCCCTGCGCCCCGGCTTCCTCCCACGGGACGATGAGGTGGCCACGCTGATCCGCCTGCTCCCCCAGCGTCCCCAAAACGTCCAGCAGCGCAACTGCCCGTGTCACTTCTGGCACACGTCCGCGCTGGGCCTGCTTGGCTGCCTCGTAGGCGATGCGTTGCCAGCGGCGCCGCCGGGCCTCCGCTTTGGCCTCGTCCCAGGCGACGACGGTGCGGGCGGTAAAGACGGGTACGATGCGGCTGACACCAGCCTCCACCGCCTTTTGCACGATGAGATCCATCTTGTCGGCTTTGGGGACGCCCTGGAGCAAGGTGAGAAACACGGGCGGTTCGCCGCGGGAGGGTGCGCTCGACAACACCCGGGCCGACACCCGGGCGGTTGTCACGGCAACAAGCTCCGCCGCGTAATCGAGCCCATTGCCGTCGCAAAGTACAACGCGGTCTCCGGGGACACACCGCAACACCCGGGCCATGTGCTCGGCGTCGCTTCCCGTGATTTCCACGACGGCCCCGGGTTGCAGCGCGGGTCCCCGTTGCCCGCTGTCTTCGCCGCTCAGAAAGAAGCGGTGCATCACGACGTCCGCTCCGCGATCAGGCAGCGCCACTCGGCCCGGGCCCGCTCCTCCCGGACGGCGAAGCTGGCCCGCACTAGGCTTTCCTGCACTTGCGGGCACGCATCGTCGATGATGCCGCTGGCCACAAGAAGGCCGCCGGGCTGCAGCAAGCCGTACAACTCCTCTGCCATGTCGCTGATGACGTCCGCCAAGATGTTGGCCACGACCAGGCGCGCCTGCTTGCCGGCCAACAGGGCGCTCGCCGCCGCTGTGCTGCCGGTGGCCACCCATACCCGCTCGTGCACCCCGTTGCGGCGGCAATTTTCCCGCGCCACTTGCACCGCTTGCGGATCGATGTCCACGGCAACGATCGAACCGGCGCCTAGGCGTGCCGCTGCGATGGCCAGAATGCCTGAACCCGTCCCCACATCGACGATGGTGTCACCCTCCTGGACCAGCTCCTCAAGAGCCTCCAGGCATAGGGCCGTCGTGGGATGATAACCCGTCCCAAAGGCCATGCCAGGGTCCAGCTCGATCACAATACGGCCATCATAGGGTGCCCGGACCCAGGCGGGCTTGACCAGAAGCCGGCGCCCGATAGCCAGCGGCTGGTAATGGCGCTTCCAGCTCTCGGCCCAGTCCTCGTCTTGTACCCATTCCACCGACACCCGGGCTGGCCCGGGCTCCAGACCGTAACGCTCGAGGTCGCGCACCCGTTGTTCAAGGTCGTCGACCGACACCTGCGTATGCTCCGGGAGATAGGCAACGACGGCTCGGCGGCTCCCGTCGCCCTCAAGCACCACGCCCTGGGCGCCGGCGGACAACAAGATTTGTGTAACCGCCTCTTCACACTCGGCGCCGGTTTGTACCGCAACCTTCATCCACCGCACCATGCAGCCCTCCTGGCTCGCCGGCGCCGCCATTGCGCCATGCCGGCGCTGTCATCATTGCGCGCTGCGCCCACCCAGCGTGCCGCGCACCCGCTCAAAAAACGTCTTGCCGCCCGCCGCCTCGCCGTTTTCCCGGGCGAATTCCCTAAGCAACTCCCTCTGCCTGGCCGTGAGGCGCCGTGGGACCTCCACCCGCACCCGGACGATCTGGTCGCCGCGCCCGTAGCCGCCCATGCGGGGGATGCCCTGGCCCCGGATGCGGAACTCTGCGCCTGGCTGCGTGCCTTCGGGGATCTTCAGCTTATGGGTGCCTTCCAACGTCGGCACCTCGATCTCGTCCCCAAGGGCAGCCTGGACGATGCTGATAGGCACTTCGCAGACCACGTTGTCCCCCTCGCGGAGGAAGGTGGGGTGCGGCCGCACCCGGACGTGCAGGTAAAGATCCCCCGCCGGCCCGCCCCGCAGGCCGGCATCCCCTTCGCCTCTCAGGCGGATGCGGTTACCGTTGTCGACGCCTGCGGGAATTTTGACCGCGATGCGCCTCCGGCGCTGTACGAGACCGGCACGGCCGCACTCGCGGCACGGCGTAGGTGCCCATTTCCCTTCGCCCCGGCAACGGGGACATACGGCGATATTGACAAACTGGCCAAAGGGGGTAGCGCGGACTTGGCGCACCTCCCCGGTACCATGGCAGTCCGGGCAAGCTTGGACGGGCGTCCCGGGCTCCGCGCCGGTGCCTTGGCAGCGGGCGCATGCCTCAACCCTTTGCACCTCGATGGTCTTTTCGGCGCCAAACGCAGCCTCCTTGAATTCCACCTCGATTTCCATTTCAAGGTCGCGGCCCCGCACCGGCCCACGCTGCCGCTGCCGGCGCCCGCCGGCAAAGACGTCAAAGAGATCGCCGAACAGGTCGCCAAAGGGGTCGAATCCGCCCTGGCCAAAGGGGCCAAAATCGCCGAAACCACCCGGACCGAAGCCGGAACCGGCACCATCGGGACCATCGAAGGCGGCGTGGCCAAACCGATCGTACTGATCCCGTGTTTTGGGGTCGCTCAAAACGCGGTACGCCTCGTTGATCTCCTTGAACTTTTCCTCAGCCTGAGGGTCGTCCTTGTTGACGTCGGGGTGATACTGACGGGCGAGCTTCCGGTACGCCCGCTTAATCTCTTCCTGCGTGGCGTTGCGGCTGACCCCCAGCACCTCGTAATAGTCCCGCTTGGTCGCCAATCGCTACACCGCCTTCGCGCCCCAGGGCTCAGCCCCGAAACAGGGGCGGCGGGTCAAGCGCCCCGCCGCTCCTCGTCGTTCTTCACGGTATACTCGCCTTCGACGGTGGTGCCGCCAGCTGCCTGACCATCGGCTCCCGAGCCGGCGCTCGTGAAACCGGCCTCGCCCGACGGATTCGCTGTCTGGCCGGCGGCCTGGTAAGCCCGGGTGGTCACGTCGTGCAGCGCCTTGCTCAACGCCTCGAGGCCGTCCTTGAGCGCCTGAACGTCGTTGCCGCTGAGGGTCGACTGCAGCCGCTGCTTGGCCTGCTCGATGGTTTCCCGCTCCTGCGGCGACACCTTGTCGCCCAGGTCCTTGAGGGTCCTGTCCACGGCGTAAATCAGGCTGTCAGCCTGGTTGCGCAGCTCGGCCAGCTCCTTGCGCTGCTTGTCTTCCTCAGCGTACTTTTCCGCCTCCGCGACCATCCGCTTGATGTCCTCAGACGTGAGGCCGGTGGACGCGGTGAGCGTCACCTGTTGCGCCCGTCCGGTCGCCAGATCCTTGGCCGACACCTTGACAATGCCATTGACATCGATGTCAAAGCTGACCTCGATTTGCGGAATGCCCCGCGGCGCCGGGGGAATGCCGTCCAAGCGGAACCGGCCCAGCGTAACGTTGTCCGCCGCCATCGGCCGCTCGCCCTGGAGCACGTGGATCTCCACCGACGTCTGGTTATCGGCCGCCGTGGTAAACAGCTTCTTGGCCGACGTCGGGATGGTCGTGTTGCGCTCAATCAGCTTGGTAAAGACGCCGCCCAAGGTTTCGATGCCAAGCGACAACGGGGTCACATCGAGAAGGACGAGGTCCTTCATCTCGCCCGCCAGCACCGCCGCCTGGATCGCTGCCCCAATGGCGACGCATTCATCGGGGTTAATCCCCTTGTGGGGTTCCTTGCCGATGAGGTTCTTAATGGCCTCTTGCACCGCGGGGATGCGGGTCGAGCCGCCGACTAGAATCACCTTGTCGATTTGGTGCGGCGCCAGCCCCGCGTCCTTGAGCGCCTGGCGCGTCGGGCCCAGTGTCGCCTCAACCAGATCCCGGGTAAGTTCCTCAAACTTGGCCCGGGTCAGCGTCACGTCGATGTGCAGCGGGCCCTGCGGCCCCATGGCGATGAAAGGTAGGCTGATGTTGGTGGTGGTCACGCCGGACAGCTCGATTTTCGCCTTCTCCGCCGCCTCCTTAAGGCGCTGCATCGCCTGGCGGTCACGGCTAAGGTCGATGCCATGCTCCAACTTGAACTGTTCCATCAGCCAGCGGATAATCCGCTCGTCGAAGTCATCGCCGCCCAGGTGGTTGTTGCCGCTGGTCGCCTTCACCTCAAAGACCCCGTCGCCGATCTCGAGGATCGACACATCAAACGTGCCGCCCCCCAGGTCAAACACGAGGATGGTCTGGGTGCCCTCCTTGTCCAGACCGTAGGCCAGCGATGCGGCCGTCGGCTCGTTGATGATGCGCAGCACCTCGAGACCCGCGATGGTGCCCGCGTCCTTGGTGGCCTGGCGCTGGGCGTCAGTGAAGTACGCCGGAACAGTGATAACCGCTTTCGTTACAGGCTGGCCCAGGTAGGCCTCGGCCTCAGCCTTGAGCTTCTGCAGGATCATGGCCGAGATCTCCTGGGGCGTGTACTCCTTTTCGTCGATGCGCACCTTGTGGTTGGTGCCCATCTTGCGCTTGATGGAAATGATCGTCCGGTCGGGATTGAGCACCGCCTGCCGCTTCGCGGCGTGCCCGACCAGTCGCTCGCCGTCTTTTGTGAAGGCCACGACCGACGGCGTGGTGCGGCTGCCCTCGCTGTTGGGGATGACGACGGGCTCGCCGCCCTCCACTACCGCGACGACCGAGTTGGTCGTGCCCAGGTCAATGCCGATGACCTTGCTCATCTATAGACTCCTCCCGTCGCTTGAGGGCCGCGGTCAGCGCGCCGCCGCGACCTTGACCAAACTTGGGCGCAGCACCTTATCGTGTAACCGATAACCGCGCCGGTACTCCTCCACGACGTAGCCGGGGGGCGCCCCTTCACCAGGCTCGCCTTCGGCCACGGCTTCCATCGCATTGGGATCGAAAGGCCGGCCCACGGCCTCGATAGGCGCAAGGCCGTGGCGCGCCAGCACGTCGAGCAGCTGCTGCCGGATCAGCTTGATCCCCTGACCCAGCGGGCTTGCCGCCTCCTCGCCGGCTGCGGCCAACGCGCTGTCCAAACCGTCCATGACCGGCAACACATCCGCGATAAGCCGCTCGGCGGCGGTTAGGCGGAGAGCCTCCATTTCCTGTCGGGTACGCCGACGGTAATTGTCAAACTCCGCCAGCAGGCGGACGTACTGGTCGGACAGCTCCCGCTCCCGCGCTTCGAGCTGCACGAGGCGGGCTTGCAGCTCAGCCACAACCTGTCTCCCGGGGCCGGTTTCCGCCTCGTCCGCTTTCGCCCTGTCGCGGGCGGGGCTGGCCTCTCCGTCCGGCCGCGGATCCGCGCCCTCGAAACCAGGCTCGGCTCCGGCCGCCTCCTCCGCCCCCGGCGGCTCAATGTTCGCGGCCGCGCCGGCGTCCTGTGTGGGTTCGGGCTCGTTCGGGTTCATTGTAGGATCGTCCTTTTCGCGCGGCAACGGCGTCGACTCCCCTGAACAAAGAAAAGTCCCTCGCGGCGGAGACGCCTCAAGGGCCTTCATATTATATCGAAGACGGCGCGGCCATGTCCACGCCACAAAGGCGCGTCAATGGCCGCGCACGAGTCCCATCAGCGCTTCGCTCAAGTGATTGGCCACGTACTGGACCATCCCCACCGCCTTGGAATAATCCATGCGGGTCGGTCCCAGTACGCCGAGGGCGCCGATCACCTCGTCGCCCAGCCGGTACGTGGCCGAAACGACGCTGCATTCCCGCAACGCCGGTACCGGGTTTTCCTGGCCGATGATGACCGTGGTGCCGCTGTGGCGCGACGCGTGGTTCAGCACCTGTGTCAGAATGTCCCGCGCCTCCAGCAACGCCAGCAGAGAACGGGCCCGCTCGATGTCCCGGAACTCCGGCTGGCTGAGAATATTCAGCGTGCCCTCGAGGTAGACCTTATCGGTTTCCCGGTCGCCCAAGCCGCTGGTGAGCAGATCGGCCACGGCGTCATACAGCTCCGGGTGACCTACCTCGTCCTTAATTCCGCTAAGGAGATCGCGGCCGATGTCTCCGTAGCGCACTCCAAACAGCCGCCGGTTAAGCCGGTCAGCCACAATGTCGCATTGGTCCTGAGTGACCGGGCGCACCACTTCGACGATGCGGTGCTGCACAAAGCCAGGATCCGCGACGACGATGGCCACGACGCGGGTCTCATCCAACGGAACAAGGTCCAGGCGCCGGAAGACGCTGGCCTCAAGCCGCGGCGCCGCGACCACCGACGCGTACTGCGTGTGCCGCGCCAAAAGCCGCGCCGCTTCGTGGATCATCTCCTCCATCGCGCGGCGCACGGCGACCACTTCCCGGTAAACAGCGGAGCGCTCGGCCGGACCAGGTTCCCAGCGAGCCATCAACTCGTCGACGTAGTACCGGTAGCCCTTGTCCGACGGAATCCGCCCCGCGGACGTGTGGGGCTGGTGCAGGTACCCTTCTTCCTCCAGATCGGCCATCTCATTGCGGATGGTCGCCGGGCTGACCCCAAGATTGTACTTACGGGCCAGGTTGCGGGACCCGACAGGTTCCGCCGTCTGGATGTAATCGTCGGTCAGAGCCTGCAGCACCCGCCGCTTGCGTTCGTCCAGCACGCGCTCCACCTCCTTCCTTTCTTAGCACTCCGCGCCGGAGAGTGCTAACTCCTCCTTTTCAACATAGCACCGGCCGAAAAGTGTTGTCAATCTTCACGGGACGCCCGTTGACACGCTTCCCGGAACCCGGGTAGGCTGGTGCCGATGAGCCTGTACGCGTTTGTACGTCCCATTCTATGGGCCATGGATCCTGAGCGGGCCCACCGCCTCGCGATCGGCCTGCTCTCGCGCGCGAGCCGCCACCCGCAGCTCGTGCAAATGCTGCGGCAACGTTTTGCGGCCGGGTCGGATCGGCTGTCCGTGGAGGCCATCGGCCTGCGCTTCCCCAACTGCGTCGGGCTGGCGGCCGGGCTGGACAAGGACGGGGAAGCCGCGCCGGCCCTGGCTGCACTCGGTTTCGGCTTTGTGGAGGTCGGCACGGTGACGCCCCGCCCCCAGGCCGGAAACCCGCCGGTGCGGCTGTGGCGTCTGCCCGCGCACCAGGCCTTGATCAACCGTATGGGGTTCAATAACGAGGGCGCCCCCGCCCTTGTCGGGCGGTTGGAGGGTGCCAGGCGGCTCGTGCCGGTTCCAATCGGGGTCAACATCGGCAAAAACCGGGACACGCCTGCCGAAAGGGCGGCCGAAGATTACGTGCGTTGCCTGGAATGCGTGCACGCGGTCGCTGACTTTGTGGTCATCAACGTCAGTTCCCCCAACACCCCGGGCCTGCGGGGATTGCAGGAAGCGCCCGTCTTGGATGAACTGCTCGCCGCGCTCAACGGCGCCCGCGAACGCCTGGCGAGGGAAAGCGGCGGGTCTCCCCGCCCGCTGCTCGTAAAGGTCGCGCCCGATCTCAGTGCACAGCAGATCGATGACGTGTTGGACGTGTGCCTCCGCCGCCGGGTAGACGGGCTTATCGCGACCAACACCACAATTAGCCGGCCGGGACTGGCGGGACCGGAGGCCGAGCGGCCCGGCGGCTTGAG
>LZRQ01000046.1 GCA_002159155.1 Firmicutes bacterium ZCTH02-B6 | reverse complement strand
GCGTAACGGGCCGCCCGGGCCAGGGCATGCGCCGCCGATTCGGGAAACCGGTAGACGGGCCGGATGGGCGGCTCCTGGCCTGGCGGGGCGATAGGCTGGGCGCTCATGAAACAGCAGACGACGGGCTTGTCCGGCTGCGTGGCCCGGGCTGCGGCCACGGCTTTGGCCACCTCGGGCACGACCGCGGCCCGGGTCGGCACGCAGATGACGATGGCCGCGTCGCACGCGTCGCTTCCGAGCAGGATTTCAAGGCACCGGCGGTAGTCCTCGGCGGTGGCCCCGGCAATCATGTCCACCGGATTCGCTGTGCTGGCAGCCGGCGGCAGGAGGGCCCGCAGGCGCGCCTGTACGTCCGCGGGCAGCGTGGGCAAGGACAAGCCCTCGGCCTCGCACACGTCCGCACACAAGATGGCCGGGCCGCCTGCGTTGGTCAGGATGGCCACCCGGTTTCCCTTGGGCAACGGCTGGTGCGCGATAAGCGCCGCCACGTCAAACATCTCTTGCAGCGTACGGGTGCGGATGACTCCCGACTGGCGGAAAAGGGCGTCCACCATCGCGTCGTCGTTGGCCAGGGCAGCGGTGTGGGAGCCGGCGGCCCGCTGTCCCGCGGCGGTGCGGCCGCTCTTGACCGCGATGATGGGCTTGCGCCGGGCGACGCGCCGGGCAAGCCGCGCAAACCGGCGCGGGTTTCCAAAGGACTCAAGGTACAGCAAAATCGCTTTGGTGTGCTCGTCTTCCTCCCACCATTGCAGCAGGTCGTTGCCGGAGACGTCGGCCTTGTTGCCGACGCTGACGAAGCTGGAGAAACCGACGCCCAGCTCCTGGGCGTACTCGAGCACCGCCAGCCCCAACGCCCCGCTCTGGGACGACATGGCCAGGTTTCCGGGCCGTACCGGCGTGGCGGCAAATGTAGCGTTGAGCCGCACATCCGGATGAGCGTGGATGAGGCCAAGACAGTTGGGGCCAATCATGCGCATCCCCGAGCCCCGCACGAGATCCACCAGCTGCCGCTGGGCCTCGGCGCCGTCCGACCCGGTTTCGGCGAAACCGGCCGTGAGCACGATCAAGGCCCGGACGCCCTTTTGGGCGCACTGCCGCGCCACGTCCATGACGGCCGCCCTGGGCACCGCCACTACCGCCAGGTCCACCGGGCCGGGGATGTCCAGCACCGACGGGTAAGTGGGGATGGACATGACGAAAGGCGCTTTGGGATTGACCGGGTAGACTGGGCCTTGGAAGTTGGACGTGATCAGGTTGGCCAGCACCTGGGCGCCGGCGCTGGCCGGATCGCGGGACGCGCCGATGACGGCCACCGCCCGGGGATGGAAGAAGGGGTACAGCGACGCCCTGGTCGCGATGCGGTCGCGGGCTTCCATTTGCTGCACGCCCGCTTCGGTGGGCACAAGGGGCAGCTGGATGTACCAGCCCTCGGGCCCGGGGCCCTGTTCCACGCGGAAGCCGCTGTTGGCGAACACGTGGAGCATGTCCGTGTTTTCGCCCATGACGAAAGCCTCGAGGGCGGTGAGGCCCTGCTCCAGGGCCGCCATGGCCAGGCGCTCCAAAAGGAGCGTTCCAATGCCGCGCCCTTGGTAGTCGTCCTCCACCAGAAACGCGACCTCGGCCACGTCGGGCCGGTGGGTGTGGCTGTAGCTGCCGACGGCGACGATTTGCTCCTGGCCCTTTGGCCCGACGGTGACCACAAGGCTCAAGCCGCCCTGCTCGTTGCCCGGGGCGATGAGCCGGCGGGCCGCGTCGGGATCGCCGGCGGCCACGCCGTGGAAAAAGCGGAAAAAACGGGCCGTGTCGGAGCTGCGCCGGAGCAGCTCCTGCACGGCCGCAAAGTCGTCGGGACGGGCGCGGCGCAGGTACGCCGGGCGCCCGTCCCGCAAAAGGATCGGACCGTCCAGATAAGGGGCCTGGGGGATGGGCAGCGGGTGCCGCACGCCCGTCACCGGCCGGT
Organism: Firmicutes bacterium ZCTH02-B6; assembly: GCA_002159155.1. GTDB lineage: Bacteria > Bacillota > Limnochordia > Limnochordales > ZCTH02-B6 > ZCTH02-B6. The sequence goes on along the minus strand of LZRQ01000046.1, from coordinate 16,855 downwards.
CACCGGGTCCGCACCGGTCCCCACGGCGTGCCGAGCTTGGGCAAGAGCCAGCGGTCCAGGCCGTACCAGCCGGCGACCTTCCAAGCCAGCATCAGCAAGATGGCGATGGTGTACAGGAGCGGGTTGGTGCTGGCGGTGCCGGCCATCATGAAGTTAAAGTTCATGAAGCCCCCGAAGAAGGCCGCAATGCCGGTAAACGCACCAAGGATCAGGGCGAGGCCGACAAAGATCTCGCCGAAAACGACCAGCTTGGCGAACCAGGTGTAATGGCCGCCGTCCAGCAGGAACTGGATGAAGCTCCTGTACCAGTCAAACGCGATGCGCGCCGAGGGCTCCACCTGCACCGCGTTGGTCCAGAAACCCCTCAGGGCCGCGCCCGTCTCCATCCACGCGGGGTTGCCGACCTTGCCCCACCCCGACTGGAACCACGTCCAGCCCAGGTAGATCCGCAAGATGGCCCACAACCAGGAAAACCGGGTTGTGCCGAACAACTCTCCAGCAAGACGATTTTCAGGCACTTCCATCATTTTGGCCATCACGCACACCTCCTCGCCGCGGCCGGTGACGCAGGTAGGCCGCGGGCTTGGCAGCCGGCGCCCGGGCAACGGCTTCCTTACTTTTGTTATCGCCGCGCGCCCGAAACGACGAAAGAGACGTTTATCCCTTCGTTTGACCGGTCATTCGCCCATTCCGCTCTGGGCAGTCATCCTGTCCCAGCGCAGCCCGCGGGAGGCCAGCTTGGCCTCGATGCGGCGCAGCCGATGCAGGAGCTCTTCCAGCTCCCGGTCGGCGGCGCCGGCCGGCCACCCGGGGGCGGCCGGCCTCAGGCCCCGCAGCATGCGCCGGCGCTGCACCAGGTCGATGGCCTTAAGCGTCCACGCCCGGGCGGCTTCCAGGTCCCGGGCCCGGTGTTCGTAGTATTTGGCCAGCTCCACGTAAGGCCAAGTGGACACGCCGTCCTCGCGCACCCAATCGTGCAGCACCGCCACGTGGAGATCCGGCGCGGGCGCTGCGGCGTGGGCAGGTTCCGACCCGCGGCCCGCCGTCGGTCCGTGGTCCACTGCCGCCGCGCGACCTGCTTGGGCCCCGTGACCCGCTGCCGCCCCGGGGACCGGCTCCGGCCGCTGGCGGCTCGCCAGCGACACGCGCCGGCACGCGATGGCAAGCCACCGGTAGGCTTCCCTGCGCAAGGCATGGGGCATGCCCCGCCTTAGGGCTTCCCGGAAACAGACGATGGCCTCATCCAGCGCGCCCCGGTCGAAAAGCAGGCGGCCGAGGGCATACACTTCCGCGCCCGAAAGGGGTGTCCCGGCGGGCGCGGCGTCCAGCGGCGCCGCCGCGGCCTGGCCCAGGTAGCCGGCGACGGCCGCCATGGACACAATGTCCAGCCGGTTGTGGCGAAAGACGCCTGCAAGGGGCGCCGGATCTTGGCTGCGGATGTAGTCGAAGTACAACTGCGGGATGAGGGCGCCGGGCACGTCGTCCTCCCGCTCCAGGCCCAGGACGGCCGTTTCGAGGTGCCCCAGGCTGCAGCTGTCGGTGACCGGCCGCCACACCCGCCGCGCGGGGTGGAGCAGGTCCAGGTGGGGCAGCAGCGGCAGCCGCATCCGGTTGAGCGTCGCCCGGGTTTCCAACAGCGGCCAGTCAAACGTGCGCCCGTTGAAGGTGATGAGGGACCGGGCGTCTTCAAGTTCGGCTCGCACGGCGGCCAGAACCGCGGGTTCTTCGGGGTAGTTGCGCATGAAGTATTGGCGGACGCGAAAGCCCTCGCCGGTGAAACGGCCGATGCCGACCAAAAACGCGTACGTCCCTGTGCCGCGGCCGAGGCCCGTTGTCTCCAGGTCCACAAACACCGCCTCCCGGGCGTCCAGGGCAACCGTGGCCGCCCGGGGCAGGAGCCGTTGCCAGCCGTGGCTGGGCACGTCCAGGCAAGACGCCAACGCGACCCGGCCTTGCCGGTGGTCCAGGGGAAAAGTCTGTTCCAAGTACACGACGGGCCCGCAGGCGGTTTCCGCGACGCGCTGCTCGACGCCGGTCTCGGTGGGCAGGGACGGCCCGGGTAGATGAGGACCCGTGGGGCCGCCCGGGAGTTCCCTCGCGGGTTTGCCTAAGGATTCGCCAACGGGTTCGCCAGAGGGCTCGCCGGGCTCGGGCGCGCGGCCCGCTCCCGGCCGCATCAGGCGCAGGCGGTCACGCAAGTTCACGCCGATCCGGCTCCTCCGCCGGGCCGGCCGCGGCGGGGACGGGCGCCGCCGGCTCATGCCCCAAGGCCGCCCGCAGCAGGCGCACGGTGGGCGCTCGCCCGCCCGCGTCGGGCCCGACGCAGGCCGGGCAGCCGTCCTCGCAGGCGCAGCGCGTCACCTGCTGCAAGCACGCGTCCAACAGCGCCGTGCACAAGTCGTAGGCCTTTTCCGCCAGGCCGATGCCGCCCGGGTATGCGTCGTAAAGGTAGATGGTCGGCCGCTGCGTCTGGGGCGCCCTCATCTCCACCGTTGCGCGCAGGTCCTTGGGGTCGCACATGAGAAACACCGGCGCCAGCGCCTCAAGCAAGTGCGCCGTGCCGACCATGGCCGACTGCAGCTCGTCGGGCTTGAACCGGGCCGCCACCGCCTCCGGCACCTCCAGCCAGCACGCGGCGGTGTGCATCTGGTCCTCGGGCAGGTGAATTTCGCCCCAGCCCACGTTTTCATGGGTGTATAGCTTGATCTTCTTGAATATGGTCGCCCGCCAGGCGGTCATGACCTCGCCGAACCGCTTTTCCAGCGGCCCCTGGGCGTCGGAGCGGAAGGTGTCCAGCACCCGGATGGTGACCGCCAAGTTGGCGTCGGTGTAGTAGTCCACGTCCACCCGGTGCACGTAGGCCCGGTGCTCGTCCCAGTCCAGCCGGTCCACCAGGTATTGCTGCCCCTCGTGGATGTAAATGGCGTGGGTGTGCAGCATGGTCATGGCCGCCAGCCGGTCGGTCTCCCCGATGACCCGGTGCTGCGGGTCGGTCGTGTCCACGATCACGAAGTTCTCGCTGCTCGCGCTGCGCAAGGAAATGTCGTTGGCCGGAAAGCTCTCGCTCATCCAGTGCCACTGGCCGCCCGCATGGTGCACGACGCGCTCGTCCTGCAGGTAGCTCAAGATCTCCTCGGTCCCCGCCGGGTCGATGCCAAAAGCCTCGCCGTCCCGAAAGGGCAGCTCAAACGCGGCGCACTTGATGTGGCTCACCAGGATCATCAGATTGTCCGGATTGATGAGCGCGTGCTCGGGCGATCCGCCAAAGACAAACTCGGGGTGGGTAGCGATGTACTGGTCCAAGGGGGCGCTGGAGGCCACCAGCACCGCCACGGAAACCCCTTGCCGCCGCCCGGCCCGGCCCGCTTGCTGCCACGTGCTCGCGATGGTGCCCGGATACCCCGCCATGACGCACACGTTCAGCTGGCCCACGTCGATGCCGAGCTCCAGCGCGTTGGTGCTGACGACGCCCAGCACCTCGCCGCTGCGCAAGCCCCGCTCGATCTCCCGCCGCTGGTTGGGCAAATACCCGCCGCGGTAGCCGCGGATGGCCTCGGCCCGCTTGGTGGTCACGCCGCGGGCGCCCCTGGCCATGTCCTCTTTCAAGTACGTCAACAGCACTTCCGTCGCCAGGCGCGAGCGGGCAAAGACGATGGTCTGGATGTCGTGCCGGAGAAACCGGCCGGCCACCTGGCGCGCCGCCTGCAGCACCGGCTGGCGCAGGCCGTCCCGGGTGACGACGGGCGGGTTGTAGACGATGAGGTGCCGTTCGCCCTGGGGCGCGCCGTTGTTGTCGATGAGCTCCATGGGCACCCCGGTCAGCCGCTCGGCCAGCTCCTTAGGGTTGGCGATGGTGGCGCTGGAGCACAAAAACTGCGGGTTGCTGCCGTAAAACTGGCAGATGCGCCGCAGGCGCCGGATCACGTTGGCCACGTGCGAACCAAACACGCCCCGGTATGTGTGCAGCTCGTCGATGATGACGTACTTGAGGTTTTCAAACAGCCGCACCCAGCGGGTGTGGTGGGGGAGAATCCCCGTGTGCAGCATGTCCGGGTTGGTGACGACGATATGCCCCGCCTGGCGGATGTGGGGCCTGAGCGACGCCGGCGTGTCGCCGTCGTAGACGTAGGCCTGGATGTCCACGTCCAGGCGCTCGGTGAGCTCCTTGAGGGTCGCCACCTGGTCTTGGGCCAGGGCCTTGGTCGGGAAAAGGTACAAGGCCCGGGATGCGGGCTCCTGCAAGATGGCGTGCAGCACCGGGAGGTTGTAGCACATGGTCTTGCCCGACGCCGTCGGGGTGACCACCACCGTCGACTTGCCCGCCAGGGCCGCCGCCACCGCCTCGGTCTGGTGGGTGTACAGGTCCCGCACGCCCCGGGCTTTCAATGCCGCGATCAGGCGCTCGTCGAGCCCGTCGGGGAACCCACCGTAGCGGGCTTCCCGGGCCGGCAGCACCTCCCAATGGGTGACGTTGGCCATAAAGGCGGGATCGCCCCTGAGCCAATCCAGGACCTGTGCGAGGTTCATGGGCATCCTCCCGCGAACTCCCGGAAACCGGCATATCGCCCGGCATTGAAGACACGGCGGCCGCTGGCCACGGCCGCCGCTCCGGATGAGTTCCCCGTGCCGAGCAAGTGTTCCTGCCGGGCACCCGCGTCCCCGCTGGGCGCGCCAAGGGCCGGGGAAACCCCGGCCCTATGGCTGTGAGGGATCGGGCGTTGCAAAAGCCTGCGGCCGCAGGTCTTACGCCTTCCTCCCCGGCGAGCCCCACTTTTCCTCAAACTCTTCCGCGGACAGGCGGTAAAAGTCGGCGTTCTTCTCGATGTAGGACTTCCACTTGTCCGGGACGTCGTCCTCGGGGAAGATGGCCTCCACCGGGCACTCGGCCTCGCAGGCACCGCAGTCGATGCACTCATCCGGATCGATGTACAGCTGGGCGACCTCGCTGTACTGATCCTCCGACTTGCTCGGGTGGATGCAGTCCACCGGGCAAACCTCGACGCAAGCGGTATCCTTCGTGCCGATGCAGGGTTCGGCGATCACGAAGGCCATGGCGGTTTCCCTCCTTTCCTCGGCAGCTCTTGTGCGCCTGGATGTCACGCACAGCTACGGATCCCATTATCTCCGTTCACGCCGCGGCCGTTCCCTTCCTGCCGCGCCGCACCGCCTGAATGGTATTCAGAAGGAAAAGGACGATAGCCAGCACGTTGAAAAGGCCGCCCCAGCCCCGCACGGACGGCAACGCCAGGAGATCGCCCGCGATCCGCACGGCCAGCGAGGCGTGCAGCAGCGCGAGGTGGGTGTAAAAGACGGGGCTGTAATCCACGGCGCGCCCGCTCAAGGCAGGCAGGATGATGGGCGCATGGGCGAAGATCATGGAAAACACGAACCCGACGAAGACGGCATGCAGCTGCGCATCGTAAATGAGCCCCGCCCCCTGGCCGCCGTGCACAAGCAAGAGCAGCCCGCCGGCCGTCAGCCAGACGTAGCCCGACAAGAGCCCCGCGGCAATGAACCGCGTCAGACCTCGCTGGCGGATGGTGACCATCGCGATGTCGTTTTGCCACAGCCACAGGGCGAGCCCCAGGGTGGCCGCGCCCAAGACGCGGCTGCCCGCGTCATAGGCCGTTATGGACACCAGCAGGGCCAGCACGTACACGCCCACCAGCGCCAGAAACACGGCCTGCCGGTGCCGGTTGGGCGGGCGCATGCGGCTCAGCTCCAACCGCTCGCCGGCGATGGTGAGCACGAGAAACCCCATCCACCACAAGGCTACAACGAACACGGGCTTCCCGATGGTGTAGAGGAGACTAGCGGCCAGCCAGCTGGCGGCCCCCAACCCCATAACCGCCGTGAACGGCGCGGGTTGGCGTCCGTAGGCGACGACGTAGACGGCGCACAGGACGATGCCTGCGGCGATGAGGAGCCTCACGCCCAGGAGGGGCGCGAGGCCGCTGGCGAGGAGCAAAGTGCCCAGGGCGGCCGCCGCCGGCGCCCCAAAGGCCCACGTCCGGGTGATGGCGACGGCCCGCTCAAGGCCGATGACGGTGCCAAAGAAGCCGCCGACGACCACAGGCCCGTGCAGGAGCATAAGCCGCCCCGGCAGCGGCCACGGCCAGCCCATGCGCACAAGGCCGGCCCACGCGGCGACCAGCAGCAGCCCGAGCGCAACGGGAATCAGCACCAGGTAGCGCCGGGAACCTTGCCGCACCGGCCTCACCCCCGCCAGCCCAGTTGTCTCCGGGCGTCCTCGGACATCATTGACGGATCCCAGGGCGGGTCCCATACGAGCTCGACATCGACGGCGGCGGCGTCAGGAAACGCCCGGCGCAGGGCTCTGTAGGCTTGGTTTTGCAGGTGCGCGCTCAAGGGGCACACCGGCGTCGTCATCGTCATGTGCACGACGATGTCGCCGTTGGGCATGACCGCGGCCCCATACACTAGCCCCAGGTCCACGATGTTGATGCCCAGCTCCGGGTCGATCACTTCCCGCAAGGCTTGCAAGATCCGATCATCCAGGCTGGCCGCAAGCATGGCCACCCCTCCTGTCGGTTCGCCTGACCCGGGCGAAAGTAGGCGAACGCAAAGGGAGTTGACGTTCCAGGGCCAGTGTAACATGGGCAGGCCGGCGCGCCCGTGACGAGGGCAACAGCTCTCATGTGACGCCGGTCACCCGGGAATGTGATCTAGATCACACCCGGTGCGGGCTCACGGTCACATCGTTCCCGGCTCTTCCAGGCCTACAGTGGAGGGGAGCGGTGCCGGCGTTTCGGGCTGCAACGGAGGTGAGAGTAAACGGAGGTGAGAGTAGGCGATGGGCTTGCGCGTGACGCGGGAAAACCTGGTGCCGCTGCCGGCCATCGCCCCGTATTTCGCCCTGGGGCTCCTTTCCTTCCTCGCCGCGCCGTGGCTGCTCGTCACGGGCGCGGTGTCGCTGGACGGGGGCTTTCACCGCGACCCGGCCATTTTGGCCGCGGTGCACCTCTATGCCCTTGGCTGGGGGACGGCCGTAGCCTTGGGGGCGCTCCAGCAGATGACGGCCGTCGTGTTTGACACCATCCTTCGCAGTCCCCGCCTCGCCAAGGCGGCTTTTGTTGCCTTTATCCTGGGACTGACCGGGCTCATCACCGGCTTCGCCACCCTTCACCAGCCGCGTTTTTCCCGGACCGCCTTGACCGTCGCGGCGCTGGGCTTGCCGTCGGGCGCGGTCCTCGCCTTGGCCAACGTGCTGCTCACACTGGGCAGCGGCCGGTCGACGGCGCGCGGCAGCCTGATCCGGCCCTTTGTGCTCGCAGCGGCCGAATACCTGGTGCTGGCGTTTCTCGCGGGCGCCGCGCTGGCGGTCAACTTGGCCACAGGCTGGCTCGGGATGGCCTGGCGGTCCGCCCTCGCCCTGCATGTGGCCGCGGCGGCGGGAGGGTGGTTTCTCATGCTGGTCATTGGGATCTCCTATCATCTCCTGACATTTTTCGGCCTGGTGACAAAGAAGCAGCAGTTTCGCTGGACAGCCGCCGTGCGGCGCCTGCTGCACGGCGGCGTCGGACTGGTCATCTTCGCGGCCGTCCTCCGGGCTGAGGGGACGGATTCGATGGCCCGCGCAGCGCTGGCCGCGGCGGCTTGGGCGGTGGCCACGGCGTGCGTCCTGTTTGTGTGGGAAGGGTGGGGAATTTACGCCCCGCGGGAGCGGGAACGCATGCACCCCGGCGTCGGTTACGTGCGGGCCGCGCACGTGTACTTGCTGGCAGGCGCGCTGGCCCTGGCCGCCCTCGGCTGGGCGGGAGTCCACGGCTTGGTGCTGCCGGCCCGGCTGATCACGGCCCTCGGGTTTCTGGCGGCCGCTGGGTGGCTGTCCAACACCATCCTCGGATACTTGCACCGCATTCTGCCCTTCATCGTGTGGCACAACCGCTACTGGGGCCGGGCCCGGGACCCGGGCGTGCCTGCCTTTCGCCACATGGTGCACCCGTCGTTGGCCTGGGCCGCGTGCGCCGTGTACAACGCCGGCGTCGTGGGCGGGGTGGCGGCGCTGCTATCCGCCTGGCCCGCCCGCCCGTTTCTCGTCCTGCTTGGGGCGGGCGCTGCCCTAGCGGCGCTTAACCTCTTGAGAACGTTGGTCAAGTAAGCTGGGACGCTAGCCAAGTGAAACCGGGGGGGCGACGACTATTCACCGAGTCGCTACCCGGGGAGCCGGTAGACCAGGATCGTCAGGGCCACAAAGGCGGCGGCGTGCAGGATCTCCCCGATGCCCATGCGCAGCGTGTTGACGGGAGCCGCGTCCCGCCGCAGGATGCGGGCCGCTTGCACGACGCCCGGGACGTAGGCGACAGCCGCCAGCTGCGGCACCCACCCAGTCCGGGACGCCGCGGCGGCTCCGACCAGGATGCACCCATGCAAAACCAAGGAAGCTAGGCGGAAGCCCTGCACCTTCCGGGCCCGCACCAGGGAGCGCACCCGCAAGGCGCTGGTGAGGAAGTATGCCAGGCAAAGACCCGCCAGCCCCCAGCCGGCGGGTGTGATGCGGCCAAACGCCGCGGCGACCTCAAGCAGCAGCAGGGTCACCATGGCGGTCACTCCCGCCAGGCGGCCGGCCACCGCACCGCGCCGCTCAGGGCGGCTCTCGCTGTACGCGCTGGCGCCGGCAAGCACCGCGGCGAGGACGGCCAGCACCGCCGTCAAGGGGGACGCCGTCACCCACAGCCCGGCCGCGCCAAGGGCGAGCCCTCCGGCGGTCAAAAACAGCGCGGCCCGGCGGGCCGTTTTATCGGGATCGGGCGCGGTCTGCAGCCAGATCTCCCACGGGCGCCGCGCGAAGAACAGCACCGCGGATCCGGCTGCAAACCACCACGCCGCGCCCCCGGTCCCGAGCGCTGCCGGCGCCAGGATGAGGACCGTCAGCAGCATGCCCCAAGATCCGTGCTCCCGGGGGATGAAAAGGGATGCGAGCCGGTGCGGGGCGCCGGCCTGCCCGGGCAGCCCGGGCCGCGGAGGAGCGCCAGCGTGGACAGATGCGCCGGGCCGCTGGGAAGCGCCGGGACGGCGAGCCTCTTTGCCTACGGGCGCACCCGGGTGATCCGCACGCGCCATACGTCGGGCCCCTCGGCCAAGTAGTCCCAGTCAAACTGGCCCGGCCGCTCAACCTGGAGCTGGTAATAAAGCGGCTTCGGGTCGTGGTCGTTGGTCAGCTCGAGGCTAGCGCCCGCCGCCAGGCTGTCGAGGACGCGGAAAATGCGGGGGTGCCGCTCCCGGGGCGGGATCTCCCGCACATCGAGTTGCACGACCGGCTCGTTGCTCCCCATGGGGCATCATCCTCCCGTGGATCCGGTGAAATCTTCTTCTATGGACAGGGCGCCACCTCTCGCGCCGTTGGCCGCTGGGAAAAGCGTACCCGACGCGGCCGGGTTGGGCTGTGACGCCCGGCTCAACCGGGTGTGATCCAGCTCACAGGCGCCGCGGAGGGTGCGCACGTGCACCGGCGGGCGCACACATAGGAAGCGCGCCGGGAGGGGACGCTAAGGGCGCAGACATTCTTTGGGAGAAAAGGGGTGGACGCAGGTTGGACATGAACATGCAGGACTGGTCCGAGTGGCGGCAGACGTTGGCCCAGGCTATCGACGTCGGTCACAGCATGGGCATGAGCGACGAGGAAATCGCCCAGAAGGCCGAGGCCATCGGCGATTTCTTGGCCAGGAACGTCGATCCCAAGAACCCTGAGCAGCGGTTGCTCAAGGAGCTCTGGGACGTTGCCGACGAGGAGCAGCAGCAGGAGCTGGCGCGCCTGATCATCGAGATGGTCAGCAAGAACCACTGACGCGCTGGAAAGCTCTGCCTGCAGGCGGTTTTCAGGGCGCGGCACGGCGGGACGCGAGGCACCCCCCACGCGGTCGGGGTTAACGGCGTCGTGAGCACGGGCCGCGCCCTCGCGCGGCGACGGCAGCAGGTGCCGTCGTTGCACGTGCCGGGCGTATCATGGCTCGCCCCAGACGCGCAAGCCCTCGGGGTCGAGGATGATCACCCGCGAGCCTTCGAGACGGATCAGCTTCTCCCGCTGGAACTGCTGCAACAGCCTCGTCGTCGTCTCCCGCGACGCGCCGATGAGATTGCCCAGCTCTTGCCGGCTGAGCTGCAGGTCCACCTCGATCCCGTCGGGAACCCGTTGGCCGTGCCGGGCCGCCAAGTCCAAAAGGCGCGCCGCCAGCCGGCCCCCGACGCTCTTGAGGGCCAGCGAAGCGATTTCCTCCTGCGCCCGCCGCAGGCGCTGCGCCAGCAGGCGCAGCATGCGCAGCAGGATGGACGGGTTCGCGCGGGCGATGCGCTCGAAATCCTCGAAGCGAATGAAGGCGATCTCCGCGTCGGTCAGCACTTCGGCGTTGGCGGGGTAGGCGCCGCCGTCAAAGAAAGGAACCACCGCCACGGGGTCGCCGTCCCCCAACAGGTGCAGGATCTGCTCCCGCCCGTCGGCCGAAACCCGGTACACCTTGACGCGGCCCGAACAGATGAGATACAGCGAGTGGCTGGGCTCCCCCTCAACAAACAGCACTTGGTTTTTGCGGTAGCGGGCTATGACCACCGCCTCCGACATGGCCTCAAGCTCGGAGGGCTCCAGCTCCGCGAAAAAAGGAATGCGCTGGAGGATCTCCACAGGTCGGTTCGTGCTGCCGGTGGCCATGGGGATTCCCCTTTCCGGGCCGGAGAAAAGCCGGCGCTGCCGGTTTCCCGGCGATCCTATCCCATCGCCCCACATTGCCCCCGCAGGCGCTGCCGTCCCGCAGCCCGGCACGGCGGCCGTTGGGACAACCGTCCACGGACAACGTGGACAGTTGTCCCGGGCTCGCTTAGACGATCGCCCGTTTCCCCTGCCTGAGGGCACTGCCATGCTGAAAGGGGGACCATCGTTTACTGTGCGTTCTCCTCGATGGTTACGCGCCAGCTGATCTCGGCCGACTGGTTGAGCATGGCGGCCACCGAGCAGTACTTTTCCTGGGACAGCCGCACCGCTTCCTCGAGGCGGTGCCGCTTTTCGGACAGCCCGGCGCCGCGGAACACGTACTCCACTTCGATGGCGGTGAAGCGCCGGGGGTGCTCGTCCCGTCGCGTGCCGTGGAGCCGGATCTCCAGCGCGTCATACGGGATGCGCATCTTGCGCAGGATGTGGACCACGTCGATCCCGCTGCAGCCGCCTAAGGCCGCCAAGATGAGCTCCATCGGGCGAGCGGCCGTGTCGCCGCCGCCCACCTCCTGCGCGGCATCCATCGGAATCGGATGACCGGAGGGACCGCGGCCGACGAACGACATTCCACCTATGTATTGGACGGTGAGAGACATGCCGGACGGCGAGCTCATGTTTGTTGACACCCCTTCGTCCACGTTTACCGGCGCGATTCGCCCCGCCGCGCCCCGTGTCCTGTCCACGGCGCCGCTGCCCGGCAAGCGGTACGCGCGCGCCCCGGTTGTGGTGGAATGGGAATTGACCCGCGCCTGTGCCCTCACGTGCCGTCATTGCCGCGTGCACCCCATCACCGAGCGGCACGCGGCCGAGTTGACCACGGTCGAAGCCCAGCAGCTCTTGGAGCAGGTGAAGGCGTTTTCCAACCCTCCGCCGGAGGTGCTCATCACCGGCGGGGATCCCCTTGAGCGCGCGGACCTGGCGGAGATCGTGTCCCACGGCGCCGCCCTCGGGATCCATATCACGGTCCACCTGTGCCCCACCGGGCGGCTATCAGCCGCTGCCGTCCAGCGGCTGGCCCGCGCCGGCGCCCGCTGCGTTTCACTCGGCCTGGACGCGGGCGACGCAGCCGTCCACGACGCGGAGCGGGGCGAGCCCGGCAGCTTTGACCGCACGCTGGCGGCGGTCCGGTGGGTGCACGAGGCCGGTCTCGGCCTGCGGATATTGACGCGGGTGACCGAGACGACCATGATGGGGTTAGAGGCCCTGTCCCAACTCGTTGTCGAGCTGGGGGCGGCGGAATGGGCCCTCGAGTTCCCGCTGCCCGTGCCGGGTACCCCGCCGGGGCGCACCGTCAACGCGTGGCAGTACGGGGTGGTGATGCGTTGGCTGGATAAACTGGCGCCGGATGCGCCGTTTTCCATCACCACCATCAACGGTCCCCAATGGCACCGCCTCGTATTTGAGCGCCTGCGGGACCAGGGCGTGCCGCTGGCGGAGATCCGCCGCACGCCGGCAGGAAATCGCCTTGGCCTGCGGGACGGCCGCGGGATGCTGTTTGTCACCCGCTCGGGCGACGTCTACCCGTCGCGGTGGCTTAAGTTGCCGGCCGGCAACGTGCGTTCCCGGCCCTTGCTCCACATTTACCGCCGGGCGCCGGTGTTTGCGGTCCTCAAGGACGAGGGGCGCTTGCGGGGCAAATGCGGCTTATGCCCGTACAGGGCCATCTGCGGCGGTTCCCGCGCCCGGGCCTACGCCGTGACCGGAGACCCGCTGGGCCCCGATCCCTGGTGCCTGTTTTCTCCCTGGCGCGGCGCGTAAGCCCACATCAACCGAGCACACAAGACAAGCCCTCCTGTCATGAACGCCCGGAGCGCCGGGGCATTGCCTCCCGCCGGACGGGCTTGACCGCCGGTGGGGCGCCGCGCGGACGTGTGTCCCGGGCCCCAGAGAGACAAATGTCCCTCCGGGATGGGACATACCAATCTTGTTCCTCCGGCCCGTGATCCGCAAAGATGCATACTGGGGGAGACGAGGTGAAATTTTCGTGACCCGGACTAGAACGCGGCGGCTTGGGTTCCTGGCCGCCCTCATTGTACTTATCGGCCTGCTCGGCTGGGGCGCCTGGACGCTTTGGGGTCCCAAGCCCCTGTCGCAACAGGCTTTTCACGGCTTCGTGCTGGATCCGCCCCAACCGGCTCCCGAGCTGGGGCTCATCGACCAGCACGGACAGACGTTCCGCCTGGCCGATCAGCGGGGCAAGGCGGTGATGCTCTTCTTTGGGTACACCAACTGCCCGGACGTCTGTCCCGCGACGCTGATCTACTACTCGCAGGTCAAGCGCGATCTGGGGCCGCTGGCGGACAAGGTGCGCTTTGTGTTTGTGACGGTCGATCCGGAGTACGACACGCCCGAACGGCTGCGGGAGTACGTCAACCGGTTTGACCCGTCGTTTTACGGCCTGTGGGGCAGCCCCGAGCAGCTGGCGCCGGTGCTGGCCGACTACGGCATCTACGTTGAAAAGGTGCCCAACGAAAACTCGCCCGTCGGCTACTGGGTCAACCACACCGCGCTCAGCTTTGTCATCGACCCGCGGGGCCGGCTTGTTTTGGCTTTTCCGTTCGGCGTCGAGCCCCAGGACATGGCTGCGGACTTGCGGCGGATCATCTGACGGGCTGCCTGTTGACGCACGCATGGCGTGACGCACGGATTTGAGGAGGGACTGCCAAACATGGGTTCCATGCCGCGCAAAGCGGTTTCTGTTAAAATTGCGCTGGCGCTGGCCGTCTTGGCCGGCGCGGCCGCCCTGGCCTGGGCTCAGGCCGGCGGCTCCTTTGAACACGTCGAGGTAACCGGCGCGTGGGTCCGGCCGGCCCCTGCGGGGGACAACAGCGCCGTGTACTTTACCATCACCAATCACGGCGCGGCGGACGTCGTGCTGGTGGCGGCGGAAACCGACGCCGCCCGGATGGCTGAGATCCACGAGACGGTCATGGAGGTGGCCATGGTCGACGGGCGGCTGGTGCAGAACATGCAGATGCACCACGTCGACAGCCTGGTCGTCCCTGCCGGGGAGAGCGTCAGCCTAAAGCCCGGTGGGCTGCATCTGATGCTGTTGGGCTTGACCCGTGACCTGGAGATCGGCCAGTCCATCACGGTGCGGATCTCGGCCGCCGACGGGGGCGTCTTGGAGCTCGTGGTTCCCGTCAGCCAAGGTGAGCCCGGGGAAGGCCACGACGATCACGCCCATGCCCATGCCGGGCACGGGCATTAGGTGACGGGCGCCGGGCGCTTGTAAGGACTGCTGGAATGTGAAGCGCGGGGCCGCTGGCCTGGCGGCCCCGCTGGCCGCCCTGTGCGGAGGAACGCAGGGTATAGGTAAGAAATGCAACAAAACTCGAATGAGCAAGGGGAATGCCAGTGGCCAGAGAAGCCGGGCTTCCAGGACAAGCCCATCTTGCTCAAATAAACGATATCGACGCACAACGTCGACGCCGTCTTACACTCGGGGCGGCTTGTGTAGGACTGCTTTTGGCCGCTGGCGTCCTGTACTTCGCACTGGGGCGGCCGGTGCAAGTGCTGCCCCGCGGGCAGGCGGTGCCCGCCTTTGACATGGTCGATCACAATGGCACGGCCTACCGCTTTCCTGACCGTGCCTTGCCCGTCAACGTGTATGTCGTCGCGGCCGCGTGGGATACGCAGGCCGCCGAGGCCATCGTCCCGCTCCTGCACGAGCTGGACGCGCTCGTGCAAGAGCGGGGATGGCAAGAACTGGTACACGTCGCCTGGATCACACCGGACCCCGAGCGGGACGACGCGGCCGCGATGGGGGCTTTGACCGAGCGGCTGCCGCTGCCGGAGCGGCTGGACGTGGCCATGCTCAGCGGCGCCCCGGTTACGACCCGGCTGGTGGTGGGCGGCGGCTTTGGCATCTACGTGGGGACGACCCAGGCTCCCGGGGACGGGCAGCCTGGTTTCGGACTGGACGACGGGGCGCAGGCACCCGCCGTCGTCTACGAACCCACCATGGTGGTGGTGGACGACCTCGGCTATGTGCGGGGCCGGTACGGGGTGCGCAACGTGAGCGGATCCCGGCTCGCCCGGGACCTGGGCCTCTTAGTCAAGGAGGCGCAGGCGGAGGGCGCGAGCCGCCTGATCTACGAAACCGCGCACCTGTTCATGTGCTACCCGCGCTGACGGAAAGGGGGTGACGCGATGGCCCGCCCGTCGAAGCCAGATGCCAAAAACTCGGTGGATGCACCAATGGGTACGTGGACCATCTTGTTGGGGTATGCCGCACTGATCGCGGCCTTGTGGGGTTACATGTACTGGGTCATGCTCGCGCGGAGCTGAAACCGCGCCAAGCCTGTTGACGGAGGCAAGGCCAGGCACTCTTTTCGTGCGGAGGTAAGGCCATGCACATTGATCGACATGAACGAATGTGGATTACATTGTCCGGCGTCCTGCTGATCGTGTTCGCGGTCATGCTCGGTTTCAGCTCCGCGGTGCTGGGCGTCCGGCTCCCCGGCCTTAGTGACCAGCTGCTGCCGACCGCGGCCGCGGGCCCTCATGACATCAACGAGGGCTGGGTGCGGCAACTGGCGCCGGGGCGCTATGAGGTCAACATGCGGGCCCGGGTTTGGAACTTCAACCCGTCCGAGATCCGGATTCCCGCCGGTTCGACCGTCACTTTCTACATCCACAGCGAGGACATTATCCACGGTTTCAAGATCCAGAACACCACGGTCAGCTTGATGATTATCCCGGGCCAGGTGGCCAAGGCGACCTACACGTTTACCGAACCCGGGGAGTACCTGTTTGTGTGTCACGAGTACTGCGGCGCCGGCCACCACTTTATGAGCGGCCGCGTGATTGTGGAGGCGTTGTGAGATGGCAGCGACCACGAGCCGTGTAGTAGCGCGGGGCGACGCGTACCTCGTGCCCGAGTCCGAGCGCAAGCTGTCGCTCGCGTTCATCGCCGTAGGCTTCGCCCACCTGCTGATTGGCGTCTTGCTCGGTTTCATGCAGGGGATGGAGCACGCGGGCATCGACCTGTACGCCTACGTTCCCTTGATCCGGCACTATTATCAGGGCCTGTCGATCCACGGGGTCTTCAACGTCCTCGTGTTCACCACGTGCTTCATCGGCGGGTTCCTGCTGTTTGTCGTGGGCCGCGGCCTTGAGCGCCCGCTGGAGCCCGCGGGCCTGGGCTGGGTGACGTTCTGGCTCATGGCCGTCGGCGTGGTGATGGTGGACTACACGCTGTTCACCAACCAGGCGTCGGTGCTGTTCACGTCCTACGCGCCGTTGCAGGCCCACCCGCTGTACTATTTGGGCCTCGCCCTGGTCGTGGTGGGCACGTGGCTGATGCTGTTGATCACCGTGCGCACCACGCTGGCCTGGCGGCGGGAGAACCCCGGCAAAAAGCTGCCCTTGATCGCCTTTGCCGCCAACGCCACGCTCATCATGTGGACCCTGGCGTCGGTCGGCATCGCCATCGAGTTCGTCGGGTTCCTGATCCCGTGGTCCCTGGGGTGGCTGCCGGGTGTTGACCCGTTGCTCACGCGGACGTTGTTCTGGCTGACCGGCCACCCGATCGTTTACTTCTGGCTGCTGCCGGCGTACATCTCCTGGTACTTCATGCTCCCCAAGCAGGCGGGCGGCAAGTTGTTCAGCGAGCAGCTGGCGCGCTTGGCGTTCCTCTTGTTCATCCCGTTGTCGCTGCCGGTCGGGTTCCACCACCAGTACCTGGACCCCGGCGTGTCCGAGGGTTACAAGGCCATCCACGCCTTCCTGACGTTCGCGGTGTTTATGCCCAGCGCCATGACGGCGTTTACGGTGTTGGCCTCCTTGGAGATCGGCGGACGGGCCCGGGGCGGCAAGGGGCTCTTGGGCTGGGTGACGCGCCTGCCGTGGGGTGACCCGGCGGTCGGTGCGCAGCTCTTGGCGATGGTCCTGTTTGCCCTCGGCGGCGTCAGCGGCCTGATCAACGCCTCGTACAACATGAACCTGCTGGTGCACAACACCCTGTGGGTGGTGGGCCACTTCCACCTGACCGTCGGGACCGCCGTGACGCTGTCGTTCATGGGCATCACGTACTGGCTGATCCCGTACCTGACGGGCCGCGCGCTGTACTCGCCCGGCATGGCGAGGCTGCAGGCGTGGTTGTGGTTCATCGGCATGGCGCTGATG
>LZRQ01000045.1 GCA_002159155.1 Firmicutes bacterium ZCTH02-B6 | reverse complement strand
TACCCATCACCGAGGCAGGCCGCACCCGGTCGGGCGGGCTATCCCGCCTGATGCACCGGGTCATCTCTGGCGCTACTGGCTGACACACCTCGGACCGGCTTCGTGCCCCAGAGGGCTTGACTCAGACCGCGTGTAGGCCGCTTGTTGACAGCGGCCGGGGCGGCTCTCTATAATGAAGCCAATGCACGGCAGGCCGGGGGATGGCGGATCCCTCGGTGCCAAAGGCAATGCGGAGGACGAGTACGGGGCGGCCCCCGCCGCCCAGAGAGCCGGTGCCGTAGGCTGCAAGCACCGGCCGGCGGAGCTCCGGAAAACCCCCTCCAAGCTGCCCGCCCAACGGGTGCCGAGCACCCCAGTAGGCCGGGCCGGTCGGCGCCGTTACCGCCGCAAGAGGTGGGTGGTTGCGTGGGCACGCAGCCGCCAAGCCGGGTGGAACCGCGAGAGCCGGACTCTCGTCCCGCGAGGGATGGGAGTCCGTTTCGTTTTGATGACGTCTGGCGAAGGAGCGTGGTGGCGATGGCAGACGCAACGGCGGTTAAGAAGGTGGCAATTCGCCTGCCCGACGGTACCGTGCGGGAGTACCCGCAGGGGACGACCGTGCGGGAGGTGGCACAGGACATCGGCGGTCGCACCGCTCTGGAGGCCTTGGTCGCCCGCGTCAACGGGCGGCTGGTGGACTTGTTTTACCGGCTGGAGGAGGACGCGGAAATCGAACTGTTGACGCCCGCCACCGACGCGGGCCTCGAGGTGCTGCGCCACAGCACGGCCCACGTCATGGCCCAGGCGGTCAAGCGGCTGTTTCCCGAAGCGCGGTTGGCCATAGGGCCTCCCATCGAGAACGGGTTTTACTACGACTTCGATCTGCCCCGGGCTTTAACCCCCGAGGACTTGGAACGGATCGCGGCTGAGATGCGGCGCATTATAAGTGAAGACTACGCGTTCTCCCGCCAGGAAATGGATCGGGAGCAAGCCATTCAGTTCTTCCGCGACCGGGGCGAAAGCTACAAGGTCGAGATCCTCGAAGAACTGGACGACCCACGGCCCAGCATCTACCAACAGGGGGAATTCATTGATCTCTGCCGCGGGCCGCACATCCCCTCGACGGGGCGGATCAAGGCGTTTGCCTTACGCAGCGTGGCGGGCGCCTACTGGCGCGGCGACAGCCATCGCCCGATGCTGCAGCGCATCTACGGCACCGCGTTTGCGACCCAGGAAGAGTTAGATCGGTATCTCGAGCTGCTGGCTGAGGCCGAACGACGGGACCATCGCCGGCTTGGACGGGAACTGGACCTGTTCAGCTTCCGGGAGGAGGCACCCGGCTTCGTCTTTTGGCACCCCAAGGGGTATCAACTATACCGCACACTGGTGGACTTCTCCCGGGAGCTGCAGGAGCCGCGCGGGTATCTTGAAGTCAGCACGCCGTGGATCTATCGCACGACGCTGTGGGAGACGTCGGGCCACTGGCAGCATTACAAGGACAACATGTTCCTCATCGACGCCGACGGCGATCGCATGGGTGTCAAACCGATGAACTGCCCGGGCCACTGTCTGCTTTACAGCCAGAAAGTCCACTCCTATCGGGACTTGCCGGTCAAGTTCGCCGAGTACGGGCCGTTGGCCCGCTTTGAGGCGTCCGGGACGCTGCACGGGGCGCTGCGGGTGCGGGGGATGCACCAAGACGACGCCCACATCTTCCTCCGGGAGGACCAGATCGAGGAGCAAATCCGGGAAGTGCTGGAGCTTGTCGACGCCATCTACAGCGCTTTTGGCATGGCATACACCATCAAGCTGTCCACCCGCCCGGACGAGTACATGGGCGAGCTCGAAACCTGGGAGAAGGCCGAGGCGGCTTTGGTACGGGCGCTGGAGGCGGCTGGGCGCGAGTACACGGTCAACCCTAAGGATGGTGCCTTTTACGGGCCCAAGCTGGACTTCGACGTGACCGACGCCCTTGGCCGCAAGTGGCAATGCGCCACGGTGCAGCTGGACTTCCAGTTCCCTGAGCGGTTCGACCTGTACTATGTGGACCGGGACGGCAGCCATAAGCGGCCGGTCATGATCCACCGGGCGATCATGGGGACCTTGGAGCGTTTTATCGGCATTCTGGTGGAGCACTTTGCCGGCGCGTTTCCCGTGTGGCTGGCACCGGTGCAGGTACGGGTGCTGCCCATCGGCAGCGATCACGTGGCGTACGCGGCCCGGGTGCGAGCGGAGCTGGCCAATGCGGGTGTCCGCGCCGAGCTCGATGATCGCAACGAGAAGATCGGCTATAAGATTCGCGAGGCGCAGGTGCAAAAGGTCCCGTATATGTTGGTGGTCGGGGGCAAAGAGGTGGAGGCCGCTACGGTGGCCGTGCGGCACCGGCGGGCCGGAGACCAGGGCAGCATGCCACTGGCAACCTTCATTGAACGGATTCGGCACGAAATCGATAGTCGCAGCCTAGATTGACGGTCCAAGCGGACTATGGTATACTAGCCACGCTTGAAACGACGGGGGAACACGTGATCCCCCGTGCGCGTAGGAAGCTGGCGTAGACGACGCCGGCGGGCATACGGCGAAGGACAGAAGCCTTACCACAAGCAGAAGCGCACCCCGCTTCTCACCCTGGAGCGCCGCGGGAGGTTGTTCCCAGGGTCGCGATGAAGGCCGTCCGCCCAGATCGACGCGTCGATTGGCAACGGGCCAAAAGCGGGTGCGCATGTGCACCCGCTTTTGTCGTTGCCGAGGGCCCCTCGCGGCGTCCGGGAAAGAATGCGGAGGTGATAGGACATTAGCAGAGAATTGCGGGTCAACGGGGAGATCCGGGTGCGCGAGGTCCGGGTGATCAGCCCCGAGGGTGAGCAGCTCGGCATCATGCCCATCCGGGAAGCCCTGTTACTGGCGCAGGAGCGCAATCTTGACCTGGTGGAAGTGGCCCCCAACGCCCAGCCGCCCGTTTGCCGCATCATGGACTATGGGAAGTTCCGCTATGAGCAGAGCAAGCGGGAACGGGACGTGCGGAAGAAGCAGAAGGCCATCACCGTCAAGGAACTGCGCATGACCCCGAAGATTGACACGCACGATTTCCAAATCAAGTTGCGCAACGCGGAGCGGTTTCTGCGTGACGGGGACAAGGTCAAAATCACGGTCAGGTTCAGGGGCCGAGAGATCGTTCACGCGGACCTGGCTCGCGACAAGCTTGCGGACTTGGCCAACCAGCTACAGGGCGTCTCGCTGGTGGAACGTCCGCCGCGACTTGAAGGACGTCAGATGATCATGATCCTGGCGCCTAAGCAGCAGCAGGAATCAAGGGTGCAAGCTGCCCCGCAAGGATCGTAACCGCCCTTACTGCAGAGGAGGAAATCCGGTGCCTAAGCTGAAGACCCACCGGGGCGCGGCCAAGCGCTTCAAGAAGACGGGCAGCGGCAAGTTTATGAAGAACCGCGCCTTCCGCAGCCATTTGCTGGAGCATAAGCCTGCGCGGCGCAAGCGTCGTCTGCGCCAGGCGGCCGTGTTGAGCGAAGCCGAGCAGCGCCGCGTGCAGCAGCTGTTGCCTTACGCCTAAAGCTTTGCCGCGCTTTTCGGGGGAGGTACTGTAGAGGTGTCGAGGGTAAAGGGGGGCGTCGTCACCCGGCGCCGCCATAAGAAAATCCTGAAGTTGGCCGAAGGTTACTGGGGCCGCAAGAGCAAGACGTTCCGCGCGGCCAACCAACAGGTGCTCAAGTCGCTGACGTACGCCTACCGCGACCGGCGCAACCGCAAGCGGGAGTTCCGCCGCCTGTGGATTGCCCGCATTAACGCGGCCGCCCGGAGCCAGGGGCTGTCCTACAGCCGCCTCATCAACGGGCTGCACAAGGCGGGCGTGGCTGTTGACCGCAAGATGCTGGCGGACCTGGCCGTCAATGACCAGCAGGCCTTTGGCGAGCTGGTCAATGTGGCTCGTCAGCAGCTGGGACTGTAGGTCAGAGGGTCAGCGCAGCAGCGGAAACCCGGGCGGGAACCGCCACGGTTTGCCAGCGCAGTCCTGAAGCACTCGGGCGTCCGGGTGCTTTCTTTATTGTGGCGACACCGCCAAGCACCAAGCTTCCCAAGGGGCGGGTTGTATGAGCGAAGCGCCGGACGATCGGGTGGATGACTGCAAACACAAGGGGAAGCGGGACGCCATGCCGTTTGCGGCCCAATGGCCTGAGCCGCTGTTGACCAGCACCGCCAACCCGCGCGTCAAAGGGGTCCGGGCGCTGCATCGCGCGCCCGAGCGGCGCGCCCGAGGCTTGTGCCTGCTGGAGGGCGTGCGACTGATTGAGACCGCACTCGATGCAGGGGCGCGCCTTGTCGAAGTTTACGTAGTGCCTGAGTTCGTCACCAGCGAGCGCGGCCGCCGCCTGGTCGACCGGCTTCGGAAGCGAGCGGTGCCTGTGCGACCGGTGGCGGAACGGGTGCTTCGTCACATGAGCGACACCCAGGAACCACAGGGGATCGTTGCGACCGCGGCCATGCAGGAGGCAAGCCCGGAGGTGTTTGCAGGCTGCACGGCCTTGGTCATCGCCGACCGGATCAGCGACCCCGGAAACCTCGGGACGTTGGTGCGCACGGCGGCAGCCGCAGGGGCAGGGCTCTGGGCGACGGCGGGCAGTGCGGACTTGTACGAACCCAAGGTACTGCGGGCGTCCATGGGCACGCTCTTCCTCGTTCCTCATCGCCAGCGACTGACCATCGCCGAGGCGGTCGCCGGAGTGCGCACTCTGGGGCTCACCTTGGTGGCCGCGGACGCCCACGGTGCCACGGAGTATTCCTCCATGGACTGGCGGCGTCCTTTCGCACTGGTGATTGGCAGCGAGGCGCACGGCGTGAGCCCAGGACTGCGGGAAGCAGCGGCCCAGGTGGTGTATCTTCCCATGGCGCCAGGGGTGGAGTCCCTCAACGCCGCTGTGACGGGGGCTGTGCTGTTGTTTGAGGCCATGCGGCAGCGGCGGGCGAGCGCCGGGCGTCGGTTGTAACCCCTTTGCGCCCTGTGGTATAATGGGCGCACCGAGGGACCTAGACCGCTGGGAAGGTGGGATTGTCCACCATGCTCACCGCCGACTTCTTCTGGAGGCTGTTTGAGTCCACGGGTTCGGTCACCGCGTACTTGCTCTACCGCCAGTTTAGGGCGTTGGTGCGATAGCCCGGGACGCTGGTGAGACAGGGTCCGGCAGTCCTGCCGCGGATCAAGGGCGATACCGAGCAATGGTTGAATAGGTCACAATGGCAATGCGGGAGAGGAGTAAGCCGCCTGGCACCGCCAGGGAGGGAGTGCCGCAGACTGGAAGCATTCCCCGGAACGCGGGCGGCTGAAGTTCGCTCCCAAGCCGCAGGCTGAACGGTCCGCCGGGCGGGCCCAGTAGGCTGAGCCGGGTTCCCCCGTTACAGGGAAGCAACGAGGGAGTCCGCGTCCACGGCGCGGGCTAATAAGGGTGGTACCGCGGGAGAGTCGCCTTCCGTCCCTTGACGGAAGGCGTTTTTCTTTGCCCTGGCGGATCCGTTGGCCGTGGGCGAACAGACCGCCCCGCCAGGCTTCGTTTATCGGGCAGTTTCGAGGGAAAGGATGACGGGCATTGCAGGACAGGATCGCACAAGTGCGAGCCGAGGCGCTGGCCGCCGTGCGGGCTGCTCGGAGTCCGGAGGAGCTGGAGCAGGTCCGTATCCGCTACGTCGGCAAGAAAGGCGAGCTGACGCAACTGCTGCGGGGCATGGGCCAAGTCCCGCCCGAGGAGCGGCCGGTCGTCGGCCGGCTCGTCAACGAGGCAAGGGACGCGGTCGAGGCCGAACTGGCCGCCCGGCAGCGTGAGCTAGCGGCCGCGGCGCTGGAGACCCGGCTGTCGGCGGAGACGATCGACGTGACGCTGCCGGGCTGGGCGCCGGTGCTTGGGCGCCGCCATCCGCTGACGCAGGTGCTCGATGAGATCAAGCGGGTTTTCACCGGCCTAGGGTTCGAGGTGGTGGAGGGACCGGAAATCGAAACCGACTGGTACAACTTTGAGGCCCTTAATATCCCGCAGGACCACCCGGCCCGAGACCTGCAGGACACGTTCTTCATCACCGAAGACATTTTGCTGCGCACCCAGACGTCGCCGGTGCAGATCCGTGTCATGGAGGCGCAAAAGCCGCCGGTGCGCATCATTGCGCCGGGTAAGGTGTTCCGGGTAGACGCCGATGTGACCCATTCTCCCATGTTCCACCAGGTGGAAGGGCTGTACGTCGACGAAGGCGTTACCTTCGGTGAACTCAAGGGCACCTTGTCCATCATGGCCCGGGAACTGTTCGGCCAGCGCCCGGTGCGCTTTCGCCCGAGCTATTTCCCGTTTACCGAGCCCAGCGCCGAGATGGACATCCAGTGCATCATCTGTAATGGGGCGGGCTGCCGCGTGTGCAAAAACGAGGGATGGCTCGAAATCCTCGGCTCGGGGATGGTGCACCCCCAGGTGCTGCGCAACGTGGGATACGATCCTGAGCACGTCTCCGGTTTCGCCTTTGGCATGGGCGTGGAGCGCATCGCCATGCTCAAGTACGGGATTGATGATATCCGTCTCTTCTTTGAAAACGACATCCGCTTCCTGCGGCAGTTCTAAGGTGGTGAACAGAGCGTGCGCGTTTCGTACCGCTGGTTGATGGATTACGTGGATATCCCCTGGCCCGTGGAAGAGCTGGCCGATCGGCTCACCATGGCGGGCGTAAAGGTGGAAGCGCTCGAGCGCCTGGCGCCGCCCGAGCTGGCGGGCATTGTCGTTGGGGAAGTGTGCCAAATCGAACGCCATCCGGATGCGAATCACCTGTTGGTCTGCCAGGTGGCGACGGGCAGTGGCCTGCACACCGTGGTCACGGGGGCGACCAACCTCCGTGCGGGCGACCGGGTGCCGGTGGCGCTACCCGGGAGCGTGTTGCCCGGCGGCCGCCGCATTGAGGCGGCGGTGTTCCGAGGGGTGACGTCGGAGGGGATGCTCTGTTCGGAGGCGGAGCTGATGGTCGGCGACGACGCGGACGGCATTTGGGTGTTGCCCCAAGACGCCCCTCTCGGCAAGTCGGTACTGGACGCCGTGGGTCTGGACGACACCGTACTGCACCTGGAGATCTACCCTAACCGGCCGGACTGCCTGTCGGTCATCGGTATCGCACGCGAGGTAGCGGCTCTGGCCGGCACCCGCTTGCGGCTGCCGCAAGTAGACGTCACGGACGTGGACGAGCCCGTCGCACAGGCGACCGCGGTGGAGGTGGCGGACACCGAGCTGTGCCCGCGCTACACAGCCAGGGTGATGCGGCAGGTTCGCATCGGTCCGTCGCCCGCGTGGCTTGTGCAGCGCCTGCGGGTCGCGGGCATGCGGTCGATTAACAACGTCGTGGACATCACCAACTTCGTGATGTGGGAATGGGGTCAACCTCTCCACGCCTTTGATTACGACACGTTGCGCGGCGGCCGCATTATCGTGCGGCGGGCGCGGGCGGGCGAGACGCTGGTGACGCTCGACGGGGTCGAGCGACCCCTTGACGAGGACATGCTGGTCATCGCGGACGCGGAACGGCCGGTGGGCGTGGCCGGTGTCATGGGCGGCGGCAATAGTGAGGTGACCGAGGGGACGAGAGCGGTACTGCTGGAGTCCGCCAACTTTCAGCCTGTCTCGGTGCGTCGCACGGCTCGCCGCCTTGGACTGCGCACCGAGGCGTCACACCGGTTCGAGAAGGGGCTGGATCCCAACTTGGCTGCCGTGGCGTCCCTGCGGGCGGCGCAACTCATCCAGGAACTGGCCGGAGCGCAGGTGCTCGCGGGCATGATCGACATTTACCCGCACCCGGTCGAGCCCCGCACCGTCGCCTGCCGTCCGCAGCGCATTCGCCGCCTCCTGGGGACGCACTTGAGTGACGAAGAGATTGCGGCGTACCTGGAGGCGCTGGACCTGTCCGTTCAGCGAGACGGCGAGCGGCTGCTGGTCACCGTGCCGACTTTCCGCCCCGACATCCAGCAGGAGGCGGACCTGGCGGAGGAGGTGGCACGGCTCCATGGCTACGACCAGGTGCCCGACGCGTTGCCCGGAGGTACGTCACAGGTTGGCGGACAGCGCCACCCGCTGCCCCTGTTGGACCGAGTACGCAATGTGCTGGTGGCGATGGGGTTGATGGAGTGTGTGACGTACAGCTTTGTCCACCCGGCGACCGCCGATCGGCTGCGCTGGGCCCAAGACGACCCGCGCCGGCGGTTTATCCCCTTGCGCAACCCGTTGAGCGAGGAACACGCGGTCATGCGGACTTCGCTGCTCGGGGGGCTCTTGGAGGCGGCGGCCCGCAACCGGTCCCGCGGCGTGCGGGCGGTGCACTTGTTTGAGATCGGCGCCGTTTACCATCCCAAGAACCTACCGTTGACGGAGCTCCCGGATGAGCGGCGGAAAATCGGCATCCTGATGATGGGGCCCGTGCCGCAGGAACAGTGGGGAGGACGGTTGAGCGAGGTCACCTTCTACCACCTCAAAGGAGCGGTGGAGCGGCTTTTGGCTGAGCTCGGGATCGCGGGCAGCTTCGCCCCTGGTTCAGACCCGAGCTTCCACCCCGGACGCCAAGCGATCCTGAGCGTCGGCGGGCAGCCCGCTGGCATCCTCGGCGAAGTGCATCCCGTCGTGGCCGATGCCTACGACCTGGACGAAACGCGGATCTACGCGGCGGAGCTCGATGTGGCTGCCCTTGCCGGGGCATTGCCGGGTGCCACCCGCTACCGGCCGTTGCCCAGGTTTCCGGCGGTCGAACGCGACGTCGCCCTATTGGTACCCAAGGACGTGACTGCGGGCGCGGTAACCGCGTCCATCCGTGACGCAGCCGGCGAACTCTTGGAGGATCTGGTCCTGTTCGATGTCTACGAGGGGCCTCAGGTGGCCGCCGGTCATCGCAGCCTGGCATATGCGCTGACACTTCGGGCGGCCGATCGCACGTTGACCGACGAGGAGGCCAACACCGTCGTCGCCCGGATCGAAGAGACCCTCGAGCGCGAGCTAGGGGTGCGGCTGCGGCGGTAGAGCCGGGGCTTTCCCGGACGGGCCGGGGGCGGGGGAGGAGTTGCCCCGCCGGGGCACGAAATGAGGCACAGCTACCAGCGGCAAGGAGGCGCGCCCATGTCCCCCGCCAACGGGTCGGCAGCGGTCAAACACCGGGTGCAGGTGCGCATCGGCGATGAGGAGTTCGTGCTGCGCGGTGAAGCGTCGCCCGAGTATATGCAAAAGGTGGCCGCGGTCGTAGACGCCAAGTTCACCGAACTGCAGGCGGCTTACCGGCACGTACCGCGGCACCGGGTGGCCATCTTGACCGCACTGCACCTCGCGGATGAGTTACAACGGCTCCGGGCCGAAAACGAGGAGCTTATGGCCTTGCTTAAGGAGGCCAAGTGAGGACGTGAACTGGCTCGACGCCGTCCTCTTGGCCGGTGCGACCCTTTGGGCTCTGCACCGATATCGGCGGGGGTTCGTGAGCGCCGCACTGGAGTTGGGAGGCACTGCGCTGGGCTTTTGGCTCGCGCTGGGCCACTCGGAATTGCTGGCAGGAAGAATGAGCAAGGCAGGGGGCGTCCCCGACAGCTTGGGACGCCCCGTCGTCTTTGCGGCCCTCCTGTTGATACCGGCCGTGTTGGGGCATGTCCTCGGACAATGGGCGGCGCAAACGGGCCTGAACGGAGGCGGCCACTGGAACGGCATCGCCGGGGCCGTTTTTGGCCTAGCCGAAGCGACGTTGGTGGCGTGTGTGGGGCTCGTGGCGTGGGTGCAATGGGGCGGATCCGTTCACGCCCCGGTTCTGATGGACTCCCTGCTGGCCGGGTGGCTCTTGCGCATTACGCCGGTGCTGTATGAGTGGTTGGCTGAGGTGCTGGCTTTATGAAGAACCTGGAGCTCGCGTGGATTCTGGAAGAAATCGGCGATCTGCTGGATCTGCAGGGCGAAAATCCTTTTAAGGTCAGGGCGTACCGGCGTGCCGCTCGCACCATCGAACTGCTCCCGGAAGACATCGAGGCTGTCTGGCGCCGTGGTGAGCTGGGCAAGGTGGAGGGCATCGGCAAAGCGCTGGAGGAAAAGATCAACGAATGGCTCTCAACGGGCGTCATGACCTATCACGCCGAGCTCAAGGCGCAGCTTCCACCGGGGCTGCGCGAACTTACCCGTGTGCCGGGTGTCGGTCCCAAGCTGGCGCAAAGGCTTTACCGGGAACTGGGGATCAGAAACCTGGATGAGCTCGAAGCCGCCTGCCGCGAGCAGCGGCTCAGGCACCTCAAGGGCCTCGGGCCCCGCACCGAGGAAAACATCCTCCGGGGCATCGAGCGCCTGCGCCGGCAAATGGAGCGATTTCCCTTGGGGTTGGCGCTGCCGGTAGCCCAGCAGCTGGTGCGCGCATTGGCGGCGTTGCCGGTGGTGCAGCGGGTCGCCCTGGCCGGTAGCCTCCGTCGAGGCCGGGAAACGGTGGGGGATGTGGACATCGTCGCCAGCAGCCCGGATCCAGAGCCAGTCATGGAGGCGTTTGTCCGGACACCAGGCGTGGAACAGGTGCTGGCCCGTGGTGACACTAAGGCTTCCATCGTCCTCCGGACGGGGCTCCAAGTGGACTTGCGGGTCGTGCGCGACGACCAGTTTGCCGCTGCTCTGCACCATTTTACAGGTTCAAAAGAGCACAACGTTCTCTTGCGGGAGCTGGCCCAGACCAAAGGGTTGAAAATTAGCGAGTACGGCATCGTGCGCGTTGACGACGACGAGGTTCTCGCCGTAGCCACAGAGGCCGACGTGTTTGCCGCGGTCGGGTTGCCCTACATCCCCCCGGAACTGCGCGAAGACGGGTCGGAAATCGCAGCCGCCCGGGAAGGGCGCTTGCCCGAGCTTATCACCGTTGGCGACATGAAAGGCGACCTGCACGTCCACTCGGACTGGAGCGACGGCTTGGACACCATCGAAGCGATGGCCCTGGCGGCGCGGGAACGCGGGTATGAGTACATCGCCATTACCGACCACTCGCCGTCCCTGTCGGTGGCCCGAGGGTTGGATCCGGCACGCCTCGAGGAACAGCTGCGGGAGATCGACCGTCTAAACCGGCAGCTGGCCGGCATTCGTATCTTGAGCGGGTGCGAGGTGGATATCCTGCGGGACGGCACCCTCGACCTGCCGGATGAACTCCTGGCACGGCTCGACGTGGTCGTGGCCTCGGTGCACAGCGCCATGGGACTGGACGAGCGCGAGATGACCGACCGCATCGTGGCCGCCATGCGCAACCCGCACGTGGACATCATCGGCCATCCTACCGGCCGCATCCTCGGCCGGCGCGAGCCGTACGCCGTGGACATGGAGCGGATCATCCAAGTGGCGGCGGAAACCGGGACGTGCCTTGAGATAAATGCGAGCCCCGACCGGCTGGACCTCAACGATGTCTACGCCCGTTGGGCCCATGCACGAGGCGTCATGATCGTGGTCAACACCGACGCTCACAGCACCGAGGGGCTGGACCAGATGGGCTATGGGGTAACGGTCGCTCGCCGCGCTTGGCTGGGGAAGGCCGATGTGCTCAATTGCCTGCCGTGGCCGGAGCTCAAAGCGCGCCTCAAGGACGGGCGCACCTAGGCAGCGGCCTTGGACGACATCCGCCGGGTCACTCGGCTGATTCGGCGTCCACGACCAGCGGGGAGGAGCGGGCGTGTCAATTCTGATGCTGTTTATCGATGGTCTGGGGCTCGGCACCGACGACCTCGGAAAAAACCCGCTAATCACCGCACCCATGCCACACTTGCGCCGGCTCCTGGGCGGTGCGCCCCTGACCCGCTCGATTGTGGCTGGCCGTGGCGGGCTCCACGAAGGGGACACAGCTACCCTCGTCGCCGTCGACAGTTGCTTGGGCGTGCCGGGGCTCCCCCAGAGCGCCACCGGGCAGACGACCATGCTGTCGGGCGTCAATGCAGCCGCCGCCTTGGGACGGCACCTGTCGGGCCTGCCCACGCCGACTCTCGTCGATATCCTGCGCCGGCACAGCCTGTTTAAACGGCTGGTCGAAGCTGGCCGCCGCGCGACGTTCGCCAACCCGTTCACCGCAGAGTATTTCGAGGCGGTCAACAACGGGCGGTGGCGCCACTCAGCCACGACCACAGCGGTCTTGAGCGCTGGCCTCCCGCTGCGCATGTTGGAGGACTTGCACGCGGGCCGGGCCGTGTTTCATGATGTCACGGGGGAAACGCTGCGAGAGCGCGGGTACGATGTCACGACCGTGACTCCCGAGGAAGCGGGGCGCCGCCTGGCCCGCCTCGCCCGGGAGCACGACTTCGTCCTGTTTGAGCATTTCTTGACGGACAAGGCGGGCCACGCGCAAGATTGGGACGCGGCGCGCCATTGGCTCGGGGTTCTGGACGCGTTGCTGGGCGGCGTGCTCGCGGAGGCCGACTTAGACCGCACTCTGGTGATGCTGATCTCGGATCACGGTAACGTGGAGGATCTTTCGGTGCGCACCCATACACAAAACCCAGTCCCGGCGCTGCTGATCGGGCGTGGGCGCGCCCAGGCGGCGGCAAACCTCGCCTCATTGGTCGATGTGACGCCGGCGATCCTGGCGCTCCTTGGAGTCGAAGGAGGAACCGTCGGTGGATGACCGTTCCCTGAGGGTGCTGGAATACCCGGCCATCATCGAACGGCTGGCCGCCCAAACGTCATTTGCCCCCGGGAGGGAGCTGGCGGAGGCGCTGCGGCCTCATTCCGATCCGGAGGCCGTGCGGCGCGCCTTGGCGGAAACCGGGGAAGCGTTGCAGCTGTTGGAGCGCGGCGGCGGTGACCTCTTGGGGGGCGTCCGGGATGTGCGCGAAGCGCTGGTACGGGCGCGGCTCGGCGGCACGTTATCGGGCGGGGAGCTCTTGGACGTGGCGGCCCTGGCGGCCGCCGTTCGCCGGGCTCGGCGTCTCCTGTTGAGCGACCCCGAAGCCTGGCCCCACCTGGCCCAGAGGGGGCTGCGCCTGGGCACCTATCTCAACGTCGAGGAAGCGATCGCGGCGTGCATCGGACACGAAGGGCAGGTGCTCGATGACGCCAGCCCGGAGCTCGCGCGGCTGCGGACCCGGATGCGCACCCTGCAAAACCGCATCCGCGAGCGGCTCGAAGCCATCTTGCGGTCAACCGCGCTGCGACCGGCCCTGCAAGAATCGCTGATCACGGTGCGCAACGGGCGCCAGGTCGTACCGGTCAAGCAGGAACACAAGGGCATGATCCCCGGCATTGTGCACGACACATCCGCGAGCGGGGCAACCGTGTTCGTCGAGCCGATGGCTGTGGTCGAGCTCAACAACGAGCTGCAGGAAATCCGCTCCCAGGAGGAGCGGGAAGTCGAACGGATCCTGCGGCATCTGAGCGGGCAGGTAGGGGCCGAGGCGGAAGGGCTCGAAACGGGCCTCGCCGTCCTAGCCGAATTGGATGTTGCCTTGGCCAAGGCGAGGCTCGCACAATCCATGAAAGCCGTAGCCCCAAGGGTCAATGAGGCAGGCTGGCTGCATATCATCGGCGGCCGCCATCCGCTGCTTTCCGGCCGGGTGGTCCCCATCGACGTCTGGCTCGGGCGAGAGGCGCGGGTCCTGGTCATCACCGGTCCCAAC
The DNA here is from genome assembly GCA_002159155.1 of Firmicutes bacterium ZCTH02-B6. GTDB lineage: Bacteria > Bacillota > Limnochordia > Limnochordales > ZCTH02-B6 > ZCTH02-B6. Next base: position 5,225 of record LZRQ01000045.1, on the reverse strand, counting down.
ACCGGCGGCAAGACGGTGACGCTAAAGACGATCGGCCTTTTTTGCCTGATGGCCCAAGCCGGGTTGTACGTGCCGGCGGAGCCGGGCACAGAGCTGCCCGTGTTTAGCGGCATTTACGCCGACATCGGCGACGAGCAGAGCATCCAGCAATCGTTGAGCACCTTCTCGTCGCACATGTCCAACATCGTACGCATCCTGCGAACGATGGACCAACGGTCGCTGGTGCTGCTGGATGAGCTGGGGGCGGGAACGGACCCTGCAGAAGGAGCCGCGCTGGCCACGGCGATCCTGGACTACATTCTCGCTGCAGGCGCCCGGGCCGTCGCCACCACCCATTACAGCGAGCTCAAAGCGTATGTTCACAGCAGGCCGGGGATGCAAAACGCGAGCGTCGAGTTTGACCCGGTGACCCTCGCGCCCACCTACAGGCTGATCATGGGGCTCCCTGGACGGAGCAACGCCCTGGAGATCGCCGCCCGCCTCGGCTTGCCGAAAGAGGTGCTGCAAAAGGCGCGGGCGCGGCTGAATCGACAAGATGTCCGGGTGGACGACCTGATCCGCAACCTCGAGGAAACGCGCCGGGAAGCCGAGGAGGAACTGGAGCGGGCCCGCGGCCTGCGGTACGAGAACGAGCGCCTACAGGCGGAGTTGCGGGCGGCCCAGGAGGAGTTGGCCGCGAGGCGCCAAGGGGTGCTGGACAAGGCACGGGAAGAAGCGCGACGCGTGGTGACTGCCGCCAGGCGCGAGGCGGACGCCGTTCTCGAAGAGTTGCGCCGGCAGCGGCGTGAAGGCAACTTAGAGCAGGCCCGGCGCGCGCGGCGGCGCCTGGAGAGCTATCGCGAGGAGCTGGAACAACCCGAGACACCGACCCCTGGGGCGGCGGATGGTCCTCTTGCCCTGGACGACATCGTGCCAGGGACACCCGTGTTTCTCGTGTCGCTGCAGCAGGTGGGCACCGTACTCGACCCGCCGGACGCGGACGGGCAGGTGAGTGTACAGGTGGGAAGCCTTCGGGTTAGGGTTCCCTGGCGAGAGCTACGCGCACCGGCGGGAAGCCAGGGAGCTGGTCGGAGCGAGTCGATCCGCTCGCGGGAGTCCGCCTCGCAGCCGGCGGGATTGAGCCTGGTTGTCGAGAAACGAGCCCATATATCGCCGGAGCTGCACCTGCGGGGCATGACGGTCGAGGAGGCCACGGACACACTGGACAAGTACTTGGATGACGCGGTGCTGGCGGGTTTGTCGACGGTAAGGATCGTGCACGGCAAAGGCACCGGCACTTTGCGGCGAGTCATCCAGGAACGGCTCCACTCGGATCCGAGGGTGAAGAGCTGGCGCCTCGCCGAGCCCCATGCGGGCGGCCACGGCGTGACCGTGGTGGACCTGCGCGATTGACGCCCCGGAGCGCCCAGGCTAGTTGGGCGTCCAGAATGGGTTGTAGCAGCGAGGCGAGAGCTCAGTCGGCTCCGTGCCGGCGGCGAATATTTCGTAGCGCATGTCGGCCCTGGGGATGAAGAGACACGTGTTGCGGGCCAGTAGCCCGGTGGCGGTATCGATCAGAACATCCTCCACCAGGCCCTCGGCAGGCTTGGGGAAATCCCGCACCGGTGTCGCCGCAAGGGCGCTCTGCATGAACCGGGCCCAGATGGCCGCTGCCTCGCCGCTGCCGACGTTGCCGAAGCGCGAATTCATGGGTGTCGGGGTGTCGTGGCCGATCCACACTGCCGCCACGAGGTCTGGCGTGTAGCCGACGAACCACGCGTCCTGGTTATCCTGGGTTGTGCCCGTCTTACCGGCGGCGGGCCGGCCGATGTTGGCACGCCGCCCCGTACCCCGCTCGATGACGCCCCGTAGCATGTCGGTCAGGATGTAGCTGGTGACCTCCGACAGCACCACTTCTTGCCGCGGCCGGAACTCGTGCAACACGGCGCCGTCGGGCCCGACGACCCGGAGGATGGCCATGGGCTCGGTGCGGATGCCCCCATTGGCCAGTACCCCGTAGGCTTGGGCCATTTCGATGGGGCGAACGCCGTTGGTCAAGCCGCCGAGGGCAAAGGCGAGGTTGACGTCGTTGCGGGCCCCGGTGGTCTGCAGGGTCGTGATACCCATCCGGGTCGCCAGGTCGATGACGGTGCGCACGGGGACGTCCTCCGCCAACAGCTTGATGGCGACGATGTTGACCGACTCCTCCAGCGCCCGCCGCAGCGTGATGGGACCAGCAAACGTGCGGCCGAAGTTTTGCGGCTGCCAGACTTCACCCGTCTGCGGGTTGGTCCAGGTAAAAGGTTCGTCCACGCGGATGGTGGCCGGGGTCAGCCCCTTGTCGATGGCCGCCGCGTAAATGAAAGGCTTGATGGCCGAACCGGGTTGCCGGCGCGCTTGCACTGCCCGGTTGAACTCGTCACGGTTGCGCCCGCCGATCATAGCTTTAATGTGCCCCGTGTGGGGATCAAGGGCGATGAGGCTCGCCTGCGGCTGATCAAGACCGTTGGCGTCCGTCGTCGAAACCCGCGCCAGAAGGCCGGACGGGTCGGAGAAGGCCTGCCGGATCGCTTCTTCCGCCGCCCGCTGCATGTCGAGATCCAGGGTAGTGTAGACTTGCAGTCCGCCTGCGTAGATAGTGTTGGCATCGATGCCGTCCAGCTCCAGCAGCCGCTGGATCACGTAGTTCACGAAGTGCGGGGCGAGGTTGCGCGGTTGACTTGCCTGGGTCACGACGACCGGCTCGCTGCGGGCGGCCCGGGCTTCGGCCGGGGTGATCATCCCGAGCTCCTCCATGCGGGAGAGGACAATGTTGCGCCGCCGCTCGGCGGCCTCGGGGTCCCGGAAAGGCGAGTACAAGCCAGGATTCTGGGCGAGACCGGCCAGGAGGGCCGCTTCGGCAAGGGTGAGGTCTGACACGGACTTGCCGAAGTAGTACTGGGAAGCGGCTTCGACGCCATAGACGCCGGGTCCCAGGTAAATCTCGTTGAGGTATGTCTCAAGAATCTCCGCCTTGCTGTACTTGCGTTCGATTTGAATCGCCCACAGCGCTTCCTGCAGCTTGCGGGACAACGTCCGCTCGTGGGTCAGGAAAGCGTTCTTTGCCAGTTGTTGCGTGATGGTGCTGCCGCCCTGGAGGTACCCGTCGTCGCCAAAGACGCGACGGATGTCGGCCACCACGGCCCGGAGAATCGCCCTCAGGTCAAAGCCGAAGTGTTCATAGAAGCGGGAGTCCTCGATGGCGACAATGGCGTCCCGCAAGTGGCGAGGCATCTGCTCGAGCCTGACGGGAATCCGGTTCTCGCGATAAAGGCGAGCGATGACCCGGCCTTCGATGTCGTAGATGTATGTTGTCCGCTCCTGTTCGAAAACGACCTGGTCCAGCGTGGGTGCGCTGCGCAGGTAGCCTGCCACCATGCCTGCGGCGCCGCCGACAAGGATGGAGACAAGAAAGACCGCGATGATGACGCTAAGGCGCATCGGCCGGCGTGCCAATGATAGCCTCCCTCCTGGCGGCAACCCGCGGCCGCCGTTCCGGTGGCGGCCGGATGCCGGACGGCCTGCCGCCGCCGGCGGATGGTGTATGCCTTATTATAGCATGTTGCAGGATAGCCAGGTAGCGAACGGGCTGTGGACGGCCGCTCCCAGGGCGGGTGCGTTGCCGCCCTGCAAGTAGCCGTGCTATAATGACCCCATTCCAAAAACCGGACACAGCGGGTGATTTCGGTGGAGCAGGCGGAGCATGCCGGCCGGGCGGCGGCGCTCGGAACGGTGTCGCTGGAGGAAGAGCTGGCTCTCATTCGCCGTGGAACTGAGGAAATTTTCCCCGAAGAAGACCTGGTCGACAAGCTCGTCGCGGCGCGCCGGAACGGCAGGCCGCTCCGGGTTAAACTAGGCGTCGACCCTACCGCGAGTGAGTTGCATCTTGGGCACTTGATCCCGGTCCTCAAGCTGCGACAGTTCCAGCAACTTGGCCACCAAGCCGTGCTGATCATCGGCGACTACACGGCGACGCTGGGCGATCCTACCGGCCGTAACAAGGCCCGGCCGCCCCTCAGCCACGAGCAGGTGCTGGAAAACGCCAAGGGCTACACGGCGCAATTGTTCCGTTTCCTGGACCCGGAACGCACCGAAGTCGTTTACAACGGCCAGTGGTTCGGGCAGATGCGGTTCCATGACGTGATCAAGCTGCTCTCCCACATGACGCTGGCCCGCATGTTGGAGCGGGAAGATTTCCAGAAACGCTGGCACGGCGGTTTCCCCATCGGCCTGCATGAGCTCGTATATCCGCTGATGCAGGGTTATGACTCGGTGATGGTCCGTGCCGACGTGGAGCTCGGCGGCATCGATCAGAAGTTCAACATCCTCGTGGGCCGCGACCTACAAAAGGAAGTGGGTATGGCGGCGCAAGTCGGCGTCTGTTCGCCGATCCTTATCGGCATCGACGGCAAGGAGAAGATGAGCAAGTCCTTGGGCAACTATATTGCGCTCAACGACAGCCCAGAGGACATGTACGGCAAGACCATGTCTATTCCCGACGAGCTGATGATGCAGTACTACGAGCTCATCACCGAAGTGAGCCTCACGGAGTTGGACGCTTTGCGGCGAGGGCTGGCCGACGGCAGCGTTCATCCGCGTGACGCCAAGCGGCGTCTGGCCAGGGAAATCGTGCAGCGGTTTTACGGTGCAGAAGCGGCCCTGGGAGCGGAAGCCCACTTTGACCGGGTGCACAAGGAGCGTGAGGTGCCCGACGACATTCCCGAGGTAGCCCTCGACCCGGCAGCCCTCAAGGACGGTCGCATGTGGATCGCGCAGTTGTTGGTCCGGGCGGGCCTGGCCGCCAGCAACAGCGAGGCTCGGCGCCTTGTCGTCCAGGGCGGGGTGCGTCTCAACGGCCAGGTGATTACGGACCCCGACCTTGACTGGCCGGTGGAGAGCGGCGCCGTGGTGCAGGTTGGGAGACGCCGCTTTGCCCGCATCATCCTCCACGCCTGAGAGTGGTCCGGCTCCGGTTTCGGCGGGTCCGCCTACTTGACGGGAGGACGGAGAAGCAGCCCAGGGTGTGCCGCCCTGGGCTGTTCGCGTCTGCGCACCCCGGCGGACGCCACGGCATATTTATGGTGGGGTTTGCGGGAGGAGGAGCGCCATGCGGGTGCTGGCCTGGGGACGCGGTTGGCGGCCACCTGCCCGGCCGCAGCGCGGGCTGACGCGTCGACAGCGACTGGCTGTACTGGGCACGGCAGCGG
>LZRQ01000044.1 GCA_002159155.1 Firmicutes bacterium ZCTH02-B6 | reverse complement strand
GTGGTGCTCCGGTGCGCCGCCCTGGGGGCTCTGTGGCTGGTGCTGGCGCGGCAGATCCCCGCGGTCACCCAGGCGGGAGTGCTGGCGGAGCCGGCCCAGCGTGTGGCTGCTGCCGTCGGCGCCCAACCGGAACGGGTGACGCTGGTGGCTTCAGCAGCGCTCCCCGAACCAGGCGATGTAACGATGGCTGGCTTGAAGCAGGAGGCGCAGGCTCTCGCTCGTCAGCTTGAGCGCCGCTGGGGCGTCCAAGCGTGGCGCTTGGGCAATCGGGTGGAGGATGTGGGCCGGCTCGTGTTTTTGGACGGGCGTACCCGGACGGGGGGCCAGTTGCGGGTCGTCGCCTGGCATGCTGCCGGCGGGCACGGGGTCGCGGTGGCCGTTGTCGAGCCAGGTACCACGGAGGATATGGCCGCCGTTCGCCGGCGACTTGTTCGCGACGTGGCCCGCACCACGGGGATGCGGCCTAGCCAGGTCCAGTCGGGAGTGGAAGTCCGAGCTTACGCCCCGGGCAAGATGGCCGCGGAGGTGGAAGCAGCATTGCGTGGTGACCGCACGCTCGGCACCACTGGCGAGCGCTGGGCGGGGGAGCAGTTGCCCGTGGCCGTAGCAGGGGCGGCGACCGGCACCCGGTTGGTGTTGGGCACGGTCGCGGCTGGACCAGCCGAGCTCGACGTACTCGGAGATGTAGTCTGGTGACGCTGCGGGAGGTGTGTCTAGTAATGGAGCTTTCTTGGCAGCGGCGGATTGGATACGCCCTCAAGCGGCGCTGGCGAATCGTCCAAGGGTTTGCCCGGTTTTACGCCACCAAGCTGGGCGATAGTTGGCAGCGCCTGGCTGGCGCTCGAGGGCGGCGGTGGCTGCGCTGGTCGTTGGGCACGGCGGCGACGGCGGTCGCCCTGGCGCTACTGTGGTGGGGGCTAGCCGGCCAGGTCGCGCCCCCAACGCCCCCGAGCACGGCCCGGTTGCCCGTCGTAACCGGGCTCGACGTCAAGCTTCGAGAGGGGCTCGCGGAGCGTTACCAATTGAGGCTCGCCGTCCCCGCGGCGAGCGCTGGCCGCGCGGGAGCGGCGGCGCAGCCCGCAGTGCCGGTAGGGTCCGTTCCGCAGCCCCCTGTCCCGGAGGCTGTGGGTTCACGGCCCGCCTTGGGACTGGATGGGGTGACATGGCCCGTGGACGGGCAGGTCCTCTCAGGACCCGGCTGGCGCCGTCATCCGCTCTTGGGCCACTGGCACTACGACCCGGGGGTACGACTGCTGGCCGCACCGGGCGGACAAGTACGGGCCGTCCTGCCCGGAACCGTGACCGAATCCGGAACCGACCCGGACGGCGGACTGCTGGTCGCCATCGACCACGGCGACGGTCTCAGCACCGTATACGGTAATCTCGAACACGTCGTGGTTGCTGCCGGCCAGCGCGTCAGCGCCCACGCCCTCGTGGGCATGGCGGCCCTCGGCTCCGACGAGCCGGTAGTGCGCTTTGCCATTTACCAGGATGGGGAGGCGATTGATCCGCTTGAAGCGTTGAACGGGCCACAGCCTTGACCATTCTCCGCAAACGGCGCTGCGAAGGCCTTTCCCGCCATTCCCGCTGACATATATCGTGCCGGCGGGCCATAAGAATTTACCGACATTGGGGCGGGGGGGCGCTGCGATGCGAGACTATATCCGGAAACGGGTGGTGGACGTCAGCCACTACATCGTCGAGTCCAAGGCGACGGTGCGCCAGGCGGCCGCCGTTTTCGGGGTCAGCAAGAGCACGGTCCACAAAGACGTCACCGAGCGGCTTCCCCGCGTCAGCAAAGACCTAGCCCGCAAAGTCAAGCGCATCTTAGACCTTAACAAGGCTGAGCGGCACATCCGCGGGGGAGAGGCCACACGCCGCAAGTACCGCAGCGACGGGCGCAAGGCTTCGTGAGCCGGGCCGCCGGGAGTGGCGGCAGCGGACCGCCGGTATGCAGGAGTTGGCATCCAAGCTGTCGAACCCACCGCCAGTACCTTCCGGACCTTGCCACGGACGGTTCGGGACCGAGAGGGGCGGCCTCACGTGTTCGCGCGGGATATCGGCATCGACCTGGGCACGGCCAACGTGCTCATTTTCATGCGCGGGAAAGGCATCGTCGCGCGCGAGCCTTCGGTGGTGGCCGTCGATCTCGATACCAACCAGGTGCTCGCCGTCGGAGAAGAAGCCCGGCGCATGATCGGTCGAACGCCGGGTAACATTGCCGTCATCCGTCCCCTCAAGGCTGGCGTTATCGCGGATTACACGATGACCGAGGTAATGCTCAAGCACCTGGTGCGGCGGGTGCTGGGCCGCCGGCCCCTTTTTCGTCCCCAGATCGCCGTGTGCGTGCCCTCAGGGGTAACGGTGGTAGAACAGCGGGCCGTCATCGAAGCCTGTATGCAGGCTGGCGCCAAGAAAGTCTGCGTCATCTCCGAGCCGATGGCCGCCGCCTTGGGCGCCGGACTCAACATCGTCGACCCGGGCGGCAACATGGTCGTCGACATCGGCGGCGGTACGACGGACGTGGCGGTTATCTCGATGGGCGGGGAAGTGGTGTCCGACAGCGTGCGCGTCGGCGGTGACGATCTAGATGAGGCTATCGTCCGCTACGTGCGCCGGGAGTTTAACTTGCTCATAGGCGAGCAGACGGCCGAAGAGATCAAGTGCAAGATCGGGTGCGTCCACGATCCCGACGAGGACGAGACGGTGGAGGTGAGGGGCCGGGATACCATCACCGGTCTTCCCCGGGCTACCGAGCTCTCTGCCCTACAGGTTTATGAAGCGCTGCAGGAGCCCATGCAGGCCATCATCAACGCCATTCGCTCCGTCCTTGAAAAAACGCCCCCGGAACTGGCCGGGGACATCATCAATCGCGGCATCGTGCTCACGGGCGGAGGCGCCCTCCTGCGCGGCATCCAGGACCTCGTCCGCCTCGAAACCCGCGTCCAGGCCGTCGTTGCGGACGACCCGCTTACCTGCGTCGCCCGGGGGACGAGCCGGGTGTTGGAAGAAATTCATCGCCTGCCTGCGGAAACCGTGTCTTTTCGGGTGTCCTGAATGACCCCGCAGTAGTGGTCGCGCTTCATGGCGTCCGCTTGTTCGCGGAACCGCGCCATGCCGGCCTGTGTTAACTCCACTTCCAATTCACCCAACAGTGTTCCGCAGCGATAACACACGATCGCACGCTTTTCCTTGAGCGCCATTCCGTGCTTCCCTCCCTGCCTCTATTTTATCGCGCTCTTGCGGTTGGCCCAAGGCGGTCAACCGCCTCCTGAGTGGAGCACCGGGGCAAGGCTGCTGTCGAATCCCGGGACAAAACCCCTAAAGGTTTCCGCCCCGCAGGACGAGGGAAACAGTAGGGCCGGGAAGCATCCGGCCGGGGAGGTGGCCCTGTGCTCCGGGGACTCTACACGTCTGCCTCCGGCATGCTGGCCGAGCAGGCGCGGGTGGACGTGCTGTCCAACAACCTGGCCAATGTTCAGACGGCAGGCTTTAAGCGGCAAACGGTGCTGCAGTCCGCCTTTCCAGAGATGTTGCTGCGTCGGGTCAATGATCCCGTGCCCGTCACCGGCGCCGCTCGAGGCAGCGGGCATGCGACCGTCCCGCTGTATGATCCGCGGCCGGTCATCGGCCGGCTCGGCACGGGCACCTATGTCGAGGGCACCTATTCGGACATGAGCCCGGGAGCCTTGCGCTATACCGGTAATCCGTTGGACTTGGCGCTGGAAGGTGCGGGCTTTTTCACCGTGGAGACGCCCGCAGGGGTCCGGTTCACCCGGGATGGGCGTTTCACTTTGGACGGGGCGGGTTGGCTCGTGACCCTCGAGGGCCACAGGGTGCTGGGCGAGGACGGGCCCATCCAGGTCGTGGGCCGGGACGTGCACGTGACCGAGCAAGGCGAGATTTGGGTCGATGGCGCACCGGTGGGCGTGCTGGCTTTGAGGAACTTCGCCGAGCCCCAGGGCCTGGTCCGGGAGGGGAGCAGTCTCTGGGCGGCGACCGAAAGTTCAGGAGAGCCCCAGGTGGCGAGAGTCGTGGTGCGTGAGGGCCACTTGGAGGAATCCAACGTGAACGTGGTCACCGCCATGGTGGAGCTTATCGCAGCCTACCGGTCGTACGAGTCCAACCAGCGGGTAATCCAGGCCTACGACCAGACGCTGGGCAAGGCCGTCAACGAGCTGGGACGGGTGTAGCTAGAGACGAAGGAAACGGAGGGATAGAGGGATGATGCGGTCCCTGTGGACAGCCGCGTCGGGCATGTCGGCCCAGCAGTTTAACATCGATACGATCTCCAACAACCTGGCCAACGTCAACACCTCCGGTTTCAAGCGAAGCCGTGTCGACTTCCAAGACTTGCTGTATCAGACGTTGCGTTTCGCCGGCACGCCGTCGACGCAGGGCGCCCAGATTCCCACGGGTATGCAGATCGGTCACGGCGTGCGCCCGGTGGCGACGCAAAAGATCTTTACGCAGGGCACGTTTAAGCAGACCGACAACCCGCTGGACATCGTGATTGAGGGCCAGGGCTTCTTCCAGATTCTTTTGCCCGACGGGACCATCGCGTACACGAGGGACGGCGCGTTCAAGAAGGACGCAGAGGGCCGCATCGTCACGTCCGACGGCTTCCCCCTGGAGCCCGAGATCATCGTGCCGGAGGATGCGGTCGAGATCACCATCGGCAGCGACGGTACCGTCTCGGTGTTGCTCACCGGTGAAGATGAGCCGCAGAATATCGGGCAGATCGAGTTGGCGCGGTTCGTCAACCCCGCGGGTTTGAGCAGCTTTGGGCGCAACCTCTTCATTGCCACCGCGGCCAGCGGGCCGCCGATCATCGGCACGCCGGGCCTGGACGGTTTTGGCATCCTCGCGCAAGGCTTCCTGGAGTTCTCTAACGTCCAGGTCGTCGAGGAAATGGTCAACATGATCATTTCCCAGCGGGCCTATGAGTCCAACAGCAAGGCGATCCAGGCGTCCGATGATATGCTGCAGACCGCCAACAATCTGCGTCGGTAAAGGAAGCATGGCCTGATGCGTATCCTCGTGGCGGCGCTGATCGCGATGGCGTGCTGGGCGGCCGGCGTCCAGCCGGCCGCCGCCGCGCCCGGGGACGGGGACTGGCTGGCGGTGGTGCGGATCCACCCGCAGCCGTCCGTCACCGGACCCGAGATCTTGCTGGGCGAGATCGCCGCCGTCGAAACCGATGACCCGCAGCTGCGGGAGCAGCTGGCCGGGTTGTCTGTCGGCCGGGCAGCCTTGCCCGGCTACGGGCGCGAGTTGAACGTTGGCACCATGCGGGTGCGTTTGCGCCAGGCCGGTTTTCCCGAGCGGCTGATCCACATCGACGCTCCCGACTCCCGGTTTCAAGTTTTGACTCGGGCTCAAACCATCGGCGGCCAAGAACTGGCGGCCATCGCCGAAGCTGCCGTGCGCGCCAATGCGGACCGTTGGCTCCAGGAGCTGGGCGGCGGTTCCCTCGCGTTTGCGTGCCCGATTCCCGATGGGCTGACGCTGGTGGACGGCCGAGTGCAAGTGTCTGCTGAACGTGTCAGCGGCAGCCCTCCGGGCCCGATCATCGTCACCGTGGTTGCCAGTGTGAATGGCATTCCCCAGCGGACCATCACCGTTCGCTGCGACACGCGGTGGCTGGCCGAGGTGTGGGTGGTGCAAACGCCCGTCGTTCGCCACCAGGTGTTGGACACGAACTCGGTCGCCCTTGAGACGCGGGAGTTCACCTCGGTTCCGCGCGGGCTCGTCCCGGCCTCGGAGGATCCGGCCGGTTGGCGAGCCATCCGGCCTCTGTCGCCCGGGACGGTGCTCGCTGGGGGCACGGTGGAGCGCGTGCCGCTCGTGTGGAAAGGCAGGGCCGTGACAATCGCGGCCCAAGCCGGGCCCGTTTGGGTCAGCGCCCCGGGGGTCGCGTTGGAGGACGGCCGCCTGGGTGAGGTCGTGCGCGTGCAAAACAGCGTTTCCGGGTACGTGCTCCTGGCGCGCGTCGTGGACGTCGACGCGGTGGAGGCTCTCGTCCCTTGACGGGCCGGGAGTCCTGAGAGGGGGAATAACGGCATGGCTCTCAGGTGGCGGCGATTCAACCGCCTTATGGTCTTGGTAGCCGCGGTTGCTTTGGGAGCAGCGGCGGCCTGGCCGGCGGCGGCCAGCTCCCTTTGGACGGGGGCGGGCAGCCTCTATGCGGACAACAAGGCCCGGCAGGTCGGGGATCTCGTCACGATCATCATCGTGGAACGGACCCAGGCCACCAGCACCGCACAGACCCAGACTGGACAGGACACGTCGGTGAATTTTGGGCCTGTCTTGTGGAACTCCGTGCCGATCGTGCCCGGATTTGGGTTGAGCGGTAACGACAATTTTCGCGCCGGTGGCAGCACGACGCGGGGAGGAAGTCTCAACGCCCGCATGACCGCGAAGGTGGTGGAGGTGCTGCCCAATGGCAATCTGGTCATCGAGGGGCGCCAGACCATCATCGTCAACGATGAGGAACAGGTGATCGTGGTCAGCGGCACGATTCGGCCCCAGGACATCGCCCCGGACAATACGGTGCTGTCCACCTACGTCGCCGACGCCACCATCAGCTACCACGGCGCCGGTACCATCGGCGACAAGCAAGAGCCAGGGCTGCTGACACGTCTCTTCAACTGGTTGTTCTGATCTGCCGTTGGCATCGGTTTTGTGGCCAGCCGGCGAGGCGTGGCGGAACGTCCAGTGCCGGGCGCACGCGGGGGCGAGGCAAGGAGGGCATGGATGTGAGGACGCGGGGAAGCGTGCTGTACCTCTTCCTTTGTGCAACGCTGGCGGGATTGGCCGTGCTGGGCGCGGCGCTGGCGCCTGTCTATGGGCAGGCGGCCGAAGGCTTGCGGCCAGCCGTGACCGTTTCGGCCGAATCGGTCAACCAGCCGACCGTGAGGATCAAGGACATCGCCCGCTTTGACGGCGTGCGCGACAACCAGTTGTACGGCATGGGACTCGTCATAGGCCTTGAGGGCACCGGCGACGGCCGAGGCAGTCAGGCCAGCGTCCAGATGGTGGCCAACATGCTGGAACGGTTTGGCATTACGGTGGACCGGGACGCCCTGCGGCTGCGCAATGTGGCCGCCGTCATGGTCACCGCCGACCTGCCGGCGTTTGTGCGCCCGGGCGACCGCATTGACGTGACAGTCTCTTCTATCGGCGACGCCCGCAGCCTCCAAGGCGGTTTCCTGCTGCAGACGCCTCTACAGGCCGCCGACGGGCAGGTGTATGCTGTTGCGCAGGGCCCGGTCTCCATCGGCGGCTTCAACGTTCGCTCGGGCGGCAGTCAGACCCAGCGCAACCACGCGGCGGTCGGAACGATCCCGGGCGGCGCCATCGTCGAGCGCTTCGTTCCGACCACCGTTGTGCAGGATGGCAACTACCTTACCCTTTTGCTGACGCAGCCGGATTTCACCACCGCGGCACGGGTGGCTGACGTGATCAACCAGGTCTTTACCCCCATCACCGCGCAGGCAGTGGACAGGAGCGCCATTCGCCTTCAGATTCCTCCGGCCTTTGCGGGACGGGTGGTAGAGTTCATCGCGGCGGTGGAGGAGCTGCCGGTGACGCCCGACGCGGTGGCCAAGGTCGTCATCAATGAACGTACCGGTACCATCGTCATGGGTCACCGGGCGCGGGTCGCGACGGTGGCCATCGCCCACGGGAGCCTGCGGGTGAGGGTGGAGACGCAGCCGTTGGTCGCCTTGCCAGGCGAGGAGAGCTCCGAGGCCGTGGTGGTCGAGCAGACGACCGTGGCGGTTGAGGAAGAGCGTGCCCGAACCGTGGTGCTCGAAAGCGGCGCGAGCGTCGAAGACGTCGTCAACGCGCTCAATGCCATCGGGGCGACGCCCCGGGACATCATCGCCATTCTCCAGGCCATGAAGGCGGCCGGGGCGCTGTACGCACAGCTCGAGATTTTGTAGCCAGCGGACGGCCGCCGGCGAACCGATTCTGAGGAGTGAGGGCGGATGATCCGGGCGCTGATGGGACTCGTCACGGGAGGCGCCACGAGTCAGAAACAGAGCGACGGTGCGCTCAGGGCCGGCGGGCCGGGCGCGGCTTTGCGGGTGAGCGTCGCCGAGAGCCACGGCGAGAGCCACGCCGCCGGGATTGCAACAGCCGGCCGTCCGGCGACGCAGAAGGGCGACGCGTCCAGTTTCCGCGCCGAGCTATCGTCTCGGACGAATGCGGGGCGGGCGAGCGCGGTCCGGGCGGCGGGCAGCACTGGTCTTGCCTTCACTCCCGGCTGGGAGGAACCGCCGGTTAGCGCCGGCGAAGCGGCACGCTTGCGCTGGGCCGCGGAGCAGCTGGAGGCCCTCTTTTTGGAGCAGCTGTGGCGGGGCATGCGCCGCACGGTCATGAAGACCGGCATGCTGGACGGGCCGGGCGTGGAGCTCTTTGAGGAGATGCTGGACCAGGAGCGGGCCCGGGCGATGGCCGCCGCAGGGACCTTGGGGTTGGCGGACATGGTATACGAGCAAATGTCCCGCTACATTAACGAGGACGCCCACGGAAGGACAACGCGGGGGAGCGGGAAAAATATGTAGGCTATTGATGGCGGGTGTTGCCAGGGAAAGGGATGACTGGATTGCGCCGGATACTGTTGAGCGGGCTGTTGGCCTGGGTGATGGCGGCCATACTGGGGACCGCCGCCGAGGCGCGTTTTTTTTCTATTGAGGCGTTGGAACCCGGGATGCGGGGGACCGCCAAGACGGTGGTGCGCGGCACCGAGATCGAAACCTTTGAGGTGGAGTTCCTCGGGGTGCTGCCCCAGGCGGGACCGTCAGGTGATTTGCTTTTGATCCGCGTCAGCGGCGACGTCATCGATCGCACCGGGGGCATCGCCGCGGGCATGAGCGGCAGCCCCGTCTATATCGGGGACCAACTGGTCGGTGCCATCGGCTACGCTTATGATTTTGCCGACCACCGGATCGGCATGGTGACGCCCATCGGGGACATGCTGGCCGTGATGGAGTTAATGGACCCCGGCAACAGGCCCGACGCGAGTTCCGTGCAGGAAGCCCGCGGGCAAAAGCCGGCATCGGGGGATGGCGTACCGCGGGCCGCGGTGCTTGCGCACAGCTGGGCCGAGGCGAAGGAGCTGGCTGCGGCGCTGCCCGACGATGTGCGGGTGTTTGTGCCGGTGCAGACACCGGTGCTGGCCAGCGGTTTCAGCTCGCGGGCGTTGAGCCGGTTGCAGCAAAGGCTCGCGCCGTTGAGCTTGGTCCCGCTGCAGGCCGGCGGAGCGGCGGTTGCGGTCGAGCATGTCCACCTTGAGCCGGGCAGCGCAGTGGGCGCCCAGCTCATGCGGGGCGACGTGAGCCTTACCGCAATAGGAACCGTGACGTACATCGACAATGACCGGTTCGTCGCCTTTGGTCATCCCTTCACTAACCTTGGGTCGGTTGACTTCTTGACGACGGGGGCATACGTCCACTACGTCGTACAGTCGGTGAGCATTCCGTTCAAGATCGGTTCCCCAACCGTGCCGATTGGGGCAATACGGCAAGACCGGGGCGCCGCCATCGCCGGAGAACTTGGCCCGTTGCCGTATATGGTCCCCGTGAGCGTCACGGTGCACGACCGGGACAGGGGCATTAGCCGGACCCTGGAGTTTGGCGTCGTCCACGATGATCGCCTTCTCGTGGAACTTGCCGTGGCAGGTGCCTTGTCCGCCCTCGACCGGAGCCTGGACCGGTTAGGCCCTGGCACATCGCGGGTCGTGTTTCAAATCCGCGGCGAAGGCATGCCGCGGCCGCTGGTGCGGGACAACATGTGGTACAGCGCGTCGGATGTGGCTGCGGTTTCGCTGCTGGAGTTCTTGGAAGCGGTGGATCTGGTGGTCAACAACCGGTTTACGCCCGTGACCATCAGCCGCATCCAGGTCGTGGCCGAGGTGGAGGAGCACCGCTGGACAGCGCGCATCGAGGAGGCGACGCCGTCCTCGACGGAGGTCATTCCCGGCGAATCGGTGCGCGTAACAGTGCGCCTGCGGCCTTTCCGGGGCGAGGCGATGACGGAGGAGCTCATCCTGACCGTGCCCAAGGACGCCAGCCCAGGCCCTGTGACCGTTGTGGTCAGGGGCGGCGGTTGGGGTGAGGAGTCCGCACTCGATGAGGACCAAGAGGATGTGGACGACTCCGAAGAGCTGCTCGGTGAAAATGTCCAGGACTTTGACCGGCTCATCGAGGAATTTGTCCGCCGGGAGCGCAACAACGAGGTCGTGGTGGAATTTTACTCGTCCCGGGAGACGCGGTCCGAGGAGGCCGGGAACGGTGACGACGAGGACGACGACGGGGACGATGGGATGCCTCGGGAAGAGTCCGAGGAGGACGGTGTCCACGATGACCGCCATTACGGCTGGACCGGTGCCTATGAGCCGCCCGAGCGGGTAGTGGCGTCCGTTCCGACCGACTATTTCATTCTCGGCTCGACCTCGTTTGAGCTCCTGATTGTGCCCGACTACCGCACGGCCGGCGCAGAGGAGTCGACGGAGGAGCCGGCGCCGGATCAAGACTTGGGAGAGGAACCATCTCCTACGGGGGTCGAGCAACCCGCCGAGGACGAGCCGGCTGAGGGGCCTGAAACCGGAAGCCAAGACGGCGCGGACGACGAAGATGTCTTTGCCGAGCCTGAGCCGGAGGTGGGCGGAGCCGGGGAGGACGAGTCGGAACCGGAGACGTAGGTCGGGGGCGGACTGGCAGCCAGAGCCATAGTTGACGTGATTTGCACCTAGGCGTGGGGAGGATTCCCCTCTCGGGGCAACGAACTGTGCAGCAGGCAACGGCCCTGCACGGGAGGTTTCGCCCCCGGAGGGGGTCTTTTTTTGGTACAGCCGAAGGAGGCAGTGGCTCCATGGGACACAGCCTGAAAGTATTTGCGACCTTGGCCGCCCTGCTGCTGGTGGTGGCGGGAGCGCTGGCGCCGATGTCGGTTTCCGCCCAGCAGTCCGGCCAGGCGCAGTGGCGGATCGCCGATATCGTCATCGTGGGCAACGACCACATCGACGAGGCGGTCATCCGGGAGGCCATCACCCGTATGCAGGTGGGCGAATTGCTGGATGTGGATGCCGCCAACGAGGATCTGCTCAGCATTTACGAGCTCGGCTACTTCCTCGACGTGAGCGCGGGGCTTGAGCCCGTGCCGGGAAGCTCCGACGAGGTGCAGGTTGTTATCCAGGTGTTCGAGTTTCCCGTCATCCACCAACTGGACGTCCGCAGCGAGGCGGTGCCCGCCGACGTAGTGCGGGAGTGGCTCGGCCTCCGGGAGGGCGAAGTGCTCAACCAGCGGGCGTTCGAATCCGGCATGGTCAGCGTGCAGGAGCGGGCGTTGCAGGAGTACGAGGTTTATCTGCGGCCGGCCGTCATCGACCTAAACGAGGCAGAAGGCGTCCTCACGTTGGAGATGAGGGCGGCTCGCGTCGGAGAGATCAAGGTCGAGGGCCACGAGAAGACGCGCGACTTCGTCATCGAAAGGGAGATCACGTTTAAGCCCGGCGACGTTTTGCGCCGGGACCAGGTGCGGCGCACCATCGAGCGCATCAACATGCTGGGCTATTTCAACAACGTGAGCGCCCAGTTTTACGAGATGGACGATCCTGACACCCTTGGGGTACTCATCGAGGTGGCGGAGCGCAAGACGGGTCTGGCTTCCTTTGGCGCCGGCTACTCCTCTGAGGACGGTTTCATTGGCTACGTCGAGGTGCGGGACGACAACTTCCTCGGCCGCGGCCAGCGGGCCAACTTGCGCTGGGAGTTTGGCAGCACCCGCAGCTCCTATGATCTTGGCTTCCATGAGCCGTACCTCTTTGGGACGCCGACCTCCTTTGGGTTCAACTTGTATAACCAGACCCGGCAAATCACGGCGCTGGGCGACAAGTACAGCCTGCACCAGGTCGGTGGCGACCTGACGGTCGGGCGACCGCTGGGCGAGTACACCCGCGGGTTTGTCCGCTACAAGCTGGAAAACTGGACGCGCACGCCCGAGGGCGGCAGCGCCGAGTCGGGTGCGACCCGCAGCCTCACCCTGAGCACCCGCACCGATACGACCGATCATCCCTTCTCGCCCATGCGGGGCATCCGCTCCGGGGTATCCGCGGAGTTCGCCGGCGGCTTCCTGGGCGGGGACACGGCGTTTACCAAGTACGAGGCCAACTTGAGCCACTACATCAAAGTGGGCTCCAGCGGCCAGTCGCTGGCGTTGCGGGCCATGTACGGCACGGGCAACGACTTGCCCTCGCATGAGCGCTTTAGCGTCGGCGGAGCGGAGACGGTACGCGGGTACGACTACGGTGCGTTCCTCGGCGACCGGATGGTGGTGTTCAACGCCGAGTACCGGTTCCCCATCACGGACGCGGTGCAGGGCGTCCTGTTTGCAGACGCCGGCCGGGCCTTCATGGCGGGCGACACCATCAGCCTAAGCGATCTGAAGGTGGGGTACGGCGTCGGCGTGCGGCTCGATACCCCTCTCGGCATCATCCGCATTGACTACGGCATCGGTGAGGGCGGGGGCCGGACGTACTTCAGCATTGGACCGGCGTTCTAACAACTGCGCCGGCGAGTGACCGGGAGTAAGGAAGGGATGGATGCGGAATGATGAGGGATTGGCCAGCGGCGAAACGGGGAAGTGCCCTGTGGCTCGGGGCCCTGGTCCTCTCGGCGGCAGTGGCGTTTGTCGCGGGCACTACGCTGTTTGCCCAGACGGAAAGCACCGTCGGATACGTGGACGTCGATCGGCTTATCAATGAATACCTTGTCCCTGTGTTGGACGAACCCCTGGCGCGGGAGACGGCCCGCCTGCAGGCGGAGTTTGACGCCGCCTCAGCGGATCTTGAAGAGGAAGAGAAGCGCGAGCTGTTTATGCAGTACCAGTACCTGCTGGACGCCATCAAGCAGCAGATGGTGGACGAACAGCTTCCCTTCATCAACGAGGCCGTCGCCGCGGTGGCCCAGCGGAGCGGCGTGACGGTCGTACTCGAGCGCCAGGTCGTCCTCTATGGCGGCGTGGATTTGACCGACGCCGTGTTGCAGGAGCTGGCAGCGAGCCGCTAAAGCGGGCAGCTGGCGCGTTACCAGGCGTTGACGGCGACCGGTTGTCACCGGGGCCGGCGAGGCGGTCCGCCTGCCGGCCCAATGGCGGCTGTCAGGGATGACCCCCGTTGCGCCGGGGCATGATGGCGTTAAGGAGGAGTCGCTGTGTACACCTTGGGTGTGCTGGCTCGGGTGGCGGGCGGCGAACTGGTTGGCGATCCTGAGCAGGTCGTGTCCGGCGCCGCTGCCGTTGACGCGGCGGGCCCGGACCAGATCACCTTTGCCGCGGACGCCAAGGCCCTGGCGCGGGCCAAGGACGGTCAGGCCGGCGCTGTCATCGTCCCCCGGGACGCTCCGGACATCGGGCGCGCGGTCATCCGGGTTGACAACCCGCGCCTGGCGTTTGCCAAGGTGCTGGAGCTATTTGCGCCTCCTCAAGACGCCCCTGCAGGGATTCACCCAACGGCGGTCATCAGCGACGGCGTCATTCTCGGCGAAGGGGCCAGCGTCGGCGCCCACTCGTATATCGGTCCAGGCACGCGCATCGGCCGCAATGTGCGCATCTATCCAGGCGTGTACATCGGGCGCGACGTGCACATCGGCGACGATACGATTGTGTATCCCAACGTCGTGATCATGGACCGCGTGGAGATCGGCTGCCGCGTCATTCTCCAGCCGGGCTCGGTGATCGGCAGCGATGGTTTTGGATTCGTGACTGTCGCGGGGCAGCACGTGCGGGTGCCGCAGATTGGCACGGTGGTCATCGAGGACGACGTCGAGATTGGGGTCAATTCCGCGGTGGCCCGCGCGACGTGCGGTACGACCCGGGTCGGCCGCGGCAGCAAGTTCGACGGGTTCGTCTACATCGCCCACAACGTCACCGTGGGCTCCCACTGCATGATCGTAGGAATGTCGGCCGTGGCGGGAAGCGCGGAGCTTGAGAACGGGGTTGTCCTGGCCGGGCAGACGGGCGTGGTTGGTCACCTCAAGGTGGGGGCTGGGTCCGTTGTCGCAGCCCGAGGCCTCGTCGCCTCCGACTTGCCGCCCAAGTCCTTTGTTTCCGGTTTCCCGGCACGACCGCACGCGGAGAACATGCGCGTCTTGGCCGCTCAGCGGCGGGTGCCGGAGCTTCTTAAGACCGTTGCCGAGCTCGAAAAGCGTGTCAAGGAGCTCGAGCGCCGTGCGGCTGAATTCGAGTCCCGCTTCCCCGAAGCCCAGGCACTCTGAGTAGCCCTCAGGCAACTCCTTGCGACCCTCTTCTTTCGATGCCGATCGCGGCTTCCCATTTCTGCGCCCGTCAAGGCTGTGGACTAGGTCACGGGCGCAAACCAGGGAACCGCGCCCAGGCGTGCCAGAAATGCCGATCCGCCGCCGGCGGAGGGAACCCGCGCGAAGCTGTCGAACATCGCAAACGCGGCATCCGGGCGGGTGTCCCGGTCGCGGTCCCGGGGGCGGGACCATAAGGGAGGCTTTATCATGCTTGACACCGGGCGGTGGCCGGCGCGTGGGGCGACCGGCGCACCCGTCAGCCAAGCGAAGCAAGGGCGCATGTGGATTTACGCCTTGGTGACTGCGCTGGTGATAGCGCCTCTTTGGGCGCACTCCACCGGAGCAGCCACCATCACCGGTACGACGGGATTGCTGCGGGTGCCGACGGCTGACAGCCTACCCGCGGGCGAGTGGCGATTGGCCGCGGGTTACGACGGCCGCGGGCTATTGCCGTCTCTGTCGTATGGCGCTCTGCCGGGTCTCGAGATCGGTGTGACGACCAGGGCCGACGGGGAGCTCGTGCCGAGGGTCAAGTTCACGGTGGCAACGGAATCCGCTTCGGCGCCGGGTCTGGCTGTGGGGTTGGAAGGAACCGGCTGGTACGCTGTTGCCAGCCGCCGCTTGAACTCGCCGGGCCTACGGGCGCACGTCGGCGTCGGGTCCGGGCGCTTTGGTCCGGTGCTGGTGGGGGTTGAAGCCCGACTGCGGTCGGTTGCCGTCGCATCGGCGGACGCCCAACGCAGTGCACCGGCGGTCAGCCTGCTGGTGGACTACGACGGGCACGCGGCGGCGGCCGGTGCCCGACTCGATTTTGCCTCGGGCCTGACCATCTCCGCGGGCGTGCGAGCTGGCGACGGCCTGGTCGGCTCGGCCGCTTACGGGATTCGCTTTTGACGGAGTGCTTGGCCCCGTTGAGGCTGCGGTTGATCGATCGCTACATCCTGCGGGAGTTTCTGTGGCCTTTCGCCGGCTGCGTGGCGGGGTTCTCGGTGATCCTCGTCAGCGGGCTCTTGTTTGAGCTAACCGACCTCATCCTGGTGAAGCGAATCGCCTGGCAGGTGGTCCTCCGCATGTTGTTGTACCGCCTGCCTGGTCTCGTTGTGGTGTCCCTGCCTGTAGGGGCGTTGTTTGGCGTCCTGTTGGCCCTGGGGCGGCTCGTGCGCGACAACGAGCTTACCGTGATGCGGGCCGCTGGCATCCGCTTCTCCCGGCTCAGCGCGTGCCTGATCATCGCCTGCATCCTGGTCAGCGGGGTTGCCTACCTGCTGAATGAGAAGATTGTGCCTTGGACCAACCACCGCTACCAAACCTTAGTGCGGGAAGCGGTCTTGAAGGATCCGGTTCCGGCCGTTCAGGAACAGGTGTTTTTTCGCGACGCCGACGGCAACGTGTTCTACGTCAGGAAGGTTGACACGGCCGCTTCACGTTTGACCGACGTGATGATCTATCAACCGGCTGGGCGCGCCTTTCCGCGCCTGATTACGGCCCGGCAGGGCGTATTTACCGAGCACATGTGGCATCTCGAGGACGTGGTGACCCGGGAGATCGGTGCAGACGGGTTCGTTGAGCGGGAGGTCCGGGCTGAAACCCTCGACTTTCCCATGACGGAAAGCCCGGTTGCGTTTTTCGGAAGCCAGCGGACGACCGACGAGATGAACCGGGAGGAGCTGGCTGAACACATCCGGCTCTTCCAGCGCAGCGGGATTGACGTGACGCCGTTTCTGGTCGACTATCACATCAAGCTGGCGCTACCGTTCGCCAGTTTGGTGCTGGCTTTGACAGCCGCTCCTTTGAGCCTGTGGGGCGGACGGCACGGCTGGGTGTTTGGCCTGGGCGCCAGCGTCGGCCTGGCGTTTCTGTACTACACCATGGTCGCGCTGTTTCGTTCCTTGGGCAACAACGGGGCGCTGCCGCCGCTGGCGGCAGCATGGCTGGGCAACTTGCTGTTTACGGCTTTGGGGGTCGCGCTGTTTGTCAGAGCGGACCGGGCCGGCCGGTCGCTCTTTTAGCGCCGGGAGAAGGGGTAGGCACATCGAGGTTAGGGGACGTGACGCCTTGAACCTGGGGATCCGAGGAAGCGCCTGCGCGCTCAGCCTGCTGGCGGTGTTGGCGTTGGCCGGTGTGGTGCTGGCCGCCGACCCGGTTTCGGTGCAGGCCGACGGGTTCAATTTCTGGGACGGGTCCGGTGTCTTCGTCGCCGCGGGCAACGTGACCGTGCGCTGGCGCGACACCGTCGTCACGTCCGATTCGCTCCGCTACGACGCGGATGCTGGGCTCCTCGTGTTTGAAGGCAACGTGGTCTATGTCGAAGGTGACCAGGAGCTGGCCGGGGCGAGACTCGTATACGACTTGAACGCCGAAGAGGCGGTGTTTCACGATCTCGACGCCATCCTGTACGCCGAAGGCGTCGACGGGCCCATGTATGTGCACGGCCAGCGCGTGACAAGCACGTCAGGCCACGTCCTCATTGAGGGTGGACGACTGACGACGTGCCAGTGCGAAGAGGATCGGCCGCCCGCCTATCACTTCGCTGCCCGGGAGCTCGAGATTTACCCGGGCGAGCGGCTGATCGTCCGGGGCGTTACGTTTTATGAGCACGGCGTTCCCTTGCTCTACCTGCCCTATATGACTCTGTCCCTACGCCAAGACGTGAGCCACTTTGATTTGCCGCAGATCGGGTACAGCAGCCGCACCGGCTGGTACATCAAGACGACCTACAATTACGTCCTTTCATCCGGCCTTTATGGCGCCCTGCTCATGGACTACTTCCAACGTCTGGGCCCCGGTGCGGGCGTGCGTCATACGTATCGGCACGATGAGTCGGGCAAGGGGACGGTGCTGGTTTACAGTGTAGGTAACGAGTCCGGGGGCGTGGACGGCAGCTTAGGTTGGGACCGGGAGTGGACCCTCGACCGGTGGCGCCTCGGGACAAGCCTCAGCTACGACGTGTCTTCGGGCCTGTCAGGCATTGAGAGCGAAGAAGTCCGGGCTCAAGTTCAGTTGGAGCAGACGACTGGCCCCGGTACCACCCGCGGCCAACTGGAGTACCGCCTGGCCGTGGGTACGGACCCGGTCGAACGCCTGTCAGGCAGCGCGGCGCTGCAGCGGTCCCTGGCCGGTGATTGGCAACTGCAGATGCGGGTAGAGGGGTTTGAGCACGAGACCCCGACCACCCTCCGGCGCTGGCTCGGCTACGGGGCCGAACTGCGCAAGGCGGCCCGGGACTATACTTTGACCGTGCGCGTCGAGCAGCAGGTCAACCCGGATTACAAGGACGAGTCAAAGAGCCCCACCCAGCCGTGGACCCATGTGAGCCGCCTGCCCGAGGTCACGTTGGAAACGCGGGCACTGGCGGGTCTTGACCTGCGGGCCGGTGTCGCAAGGCTTAAGGAAGAACCGGCGGGGACGGCCGCTTGGCGAGGCGAGGCGCGGCTCGGCGTACCCACCCGCTCGTTGCGCCTCGGGGGACGGTCGGTACTGACGGCCAGCGCCACCCTGCTGGGCAGGGCTTACAGCACCGACGACCGCCAGCTCTCGTTTGAAACCAGAACCGGCTTGAGCCAGCAGCTCGCTACCCCGTTGAACCTGTCACTGCAGCACACGTACCGGCAGGTCTGGGGCAGCACACCGTTCCGGTTTGACCGCCTGTCGCCCCAGTCCACGTTGACCGCGCGCCTCAGTTGGCGCAGCGCCTCGCTGACCGCCGGTGCCAGTGCCAGCTACAATATGCTGACCCAGGCTTGGGGCGCGGCCACGCTCAACGCGACGGCGCGGGTGGCGGCCAACTTGAGCGTGCGCGCAGCGGCTTCTTATGACATTGAGGACGCCAGCTGGCAGCAGGTGGCAGGCGCCATCGACTGGCAGCCGGCCGACGGCTGGATCATCCGCGTGGGCGGGCAGTACAATGTGCCCAAAGAGTCGTTTGAGCGCGTGGACGCGCAGCTGGAGATGGCTCTGCCCGGCGGGTGGAAGGCTGGTCTGACCGCCATCTACACCGTCGCCAACAACACCTTCCCGCGCAGTGAGGTCTTTATCGCCCACGACGCCGACTGCCGCGTGATCCGGCTGCGGTACGACCACCAGCGGGAAGAGATCTGGCTCGAGTATGAAATCACCGCGTTCCCGTCTAGCCGGGTAGCGGTCGGAGCGGCCCAGGACAAGCTGATGTTCGAATCCGATGCTTTGTCGGACTTCCTGGGGCTCTAACACCGGCGAGGGTCGACGGAGGGGTCGCGGCCGTTGGGATGGAAGCAGGCATTGCGGAAGCGGCGGGTGGCGGTGCTGGTGTTGGCTGCCGTGCTGACCGGTTTGGTGACCTGGGGAGCTCGCGATCGGGAGGAGCAGCCGCCGGCGGCTCCCGTGCCCGCACCGGAAGAATCGCGTCCCCAACTGGTTTCGACCCGGGTCGTGGGCCGGCACCAAGGAGACCGCCAATTTGAGCTGGACGCGGGCGCCATTGCCGATGAAGGCGATTGGGTCCGGATCGATTCCATCCAGCACGGCGTCCTGTACCGGGACGGGGAGGTCTTTGTCACGTTCACGGCCAACGAAGGGCGCTGGCACCGGCAGTCCAACGACCTGGTACTCATGGGCGACGTGGTGCTCGTGTACGAAGGCCGCGTTCACCTCTACAGCGATCAGCTGGAGTGGCGGGCCGCGGACGAGCGGGTCGTCTCGCCCGGACCTGTGATGCTCACAAGGGACGGAGA
>LZRQ01000043.1 GCA_002159155.1 Firmicutes bacterium ZCTH02-B6 | reverse complement strand
CTTCGTGCCTGTGTTTGGCCATGACGACCCAGGCGATGACGGTGGATTCCAGCTCCAGTATTTCAGTCCAGAGAGGTTAAAAAATGCTGGCGGCAAGAGCAATCTCTGGGAACTGGTCGCGTGGAATGCAGATAACTATCGCCAGGTCATATGGCGCATGCTCACTCCGATCACTGCCCTGCACGGCTACAGGTTGGTCGCTGAAAATGTAAACCAAACTAATTCAATCTTGGTGCGATTTCAGGTTGACATACGCGAGGTCTTGCTATCATGAGGGGGTATGCGGCGTGGAAGGGCTGATCAGATCGAAATTCACCGTCTTGCCAGGAATCTATGACGGAGAAGATGGGTTCTGCTTCGTTGTAGATGGGGTCGAGTATATCATGCCCATTCGTGTGATGTGTGAATATGCTGCACGCGCCGCGTCCATTAGTGCTCTCGCCTTGGAGGCGCTTGACCCGGAGGATACGCGGGGATGGCATCGGTTTTTTGATGCGTGGGCGGATCAAGGCGTCATCCCCACTGCTTAACAAGGAGTAAGCGGAACTTTAGCACCACTGAGCACCCGGGCAGTCATGCTGCTTCGGCAGTATCGAGACCGGCGGTGCGATGGGAGCCCTTGGGTGTTACAAAGCCAGTTCAAACGGCGGATGTCCAAGGAGTCCATCGAGCGGACCATGCGGGTGCTGGGCGAAAGAGCGGGTTTGCGGGATCGCCTAACACCGCACCGTCTGCGGCACAGCTTGGCCACGCACTTGCTGGCCGCCGGGGTGCCGATTGACGTGGTGCAGACCATCTTGGGCCATGAGAGCGTGGCCACGACGCGGGTGTACGCGAGGACACAGCAGGCGCAGGTCGAGCAGCATTATCGTCGTGTGTTCCCGTGAAGGAGGGGGTTACATGGCTCAGTTGAAGGAAGGGACCACCATCGGTGGCAAGTTAGCCGAAACGGTCGAGGGCGCGCAGGCGAAAGCGGATGCCGCCCTGGCGGCCGCTAAGGTATATGCGGACGAGGCGGTGGCGGCTCATGCTGGCCGGACAGACAATCCACACGGCGTCACGAAGTCCCAGGTGGGCTTGGGCAATGTCGAGAATTACGGGATTGCCACCCAGGCCGAAGCGGAGGCCGGGACGGCCACGAACAAGTACATGACGCCGCTTCGCGTCGCGCAAGCAATCGCGGCGCTTGGCGCTAGTAGGAGTTGGGTGGAGACGACGTTTTATCCGCGGTCTTTCTGGGCGTCGTTGGCCTCCGAGTCTGGCTACGTTAAGTTCCCAAATGGAATTATCATTCAGTGGGGGCGGAGCCCGGAGGTTCAGCACGACGGCAATACGTCTGCCACATTCCCGATAGCTTTCCCGACGGATTGCTTGCGAGTTATTGCTGTAAAGCAAAACAGCACGACGAGCGATGACGACAACTTCGCCTTCGTCCGCGGTTTCAGTAAGACGGGAGCCGACTTCAGGATGGAAGGCGCAGGAGACAGGCGGTCAGGGACGAGATACGTGGCCTATCTGGCGATTGGGTATTGACCAGGAGGTGAAAGGGCTGTGAAACTCGCTCGTTTCGACTCCGACGGGCGCCCCGTGGCGTTCTTTGACCCGGAGTGGGAGTACCCGAACGAGGACCTGTCGGATACGGTTCCCATCACCGACGAACAGTGGCTTGAATTCCTGGCTAATCCGGGCACTCGCCGATGGGACGGCAGTCAGATCGTGCCGTGCGATCCGCCGGCACCGCAGTTAACATGGGACGATATTCGAGCCCGTCGGGACGCGCTGCTGCGCTCTTCGGACTGGACGCAACTAAACGATGTGCCGATGGATCCGGCTTTGCGGTCCGCCTGGGCGCAGTATCGCCAGGCCCTGCGGGACATCCCGCAGGTTTTTTCCGACCCGGCGGACGTCGTATGGCCTGAGCCCCCGGTGTCGGTCACCAGCGGATAGACTTCCCTCCCTTGGCCAGCGTGCCGCGCTGGAACACGGTGTCGGTGTCGAAAGCGATGACAATGGTGCCGGTGTAGTGCTCCCACACGCCGCCGTAGTAATCCCGCGTAGGCACCTTCTTCAGCCGCTCGTCGCTGGCCCAGGTTGCGGTGGCGGTGGCAAAGTAGCGAGCGAAGTTGTCGCCAAGTTGCCGGGCGTACTGCTGGTTGATGGCACGGTTGGCTACGATGGCCAGGACAATCTGGTCATTCTCGATGCGGATGGCCGCGTCCCGTACCATCGCGTCCTGCAGGATAAACGCCACAGCGTCGTCAATGGCGGCTTGCGGGATCGCCGGCGGCGACCCACCGCAGGCGGTCAGGACGATGGCCAGGACCACCAGAGAGAGGCAGGACAACAGGTGATGGGCAGTCTTGACCATGGCTATCCCTCCGTGCAAAAAGTTTGCAGCGGGTGAGTTTCCCGACAATATCCGAGGTTCCTGCTAGCCCCGCCCAGCGGGGCGTTTTTCATGCCCATGCGAGAGGGTGTGAGAGATGGATCACAACGGCCGCCTGGAGTGGCTTCGGGCCGACCTCCAGGCCATGGAGCGCCGCATCACCGAGAGGATCGACCGTCTGGAGCGCGCCACGACCGAGCGGCTTAATGACCACGCCAAGCGCATCCGCGCGCTAGAAACGTCACGGGCCTACGTGGCCGGCATTGGAGCGGCGCTGGGCTGGCTCGCCACATGGCTCAAGGACCTCATCGCAGGAAAGGGTGGTACGCCGTGAGTGCGGATGAACGTTTCAGAGCGGCCGTCGAGGTCGTCCTCGCCCATGAGGGCGGCCTGAGTGAGCACCCAAATGACCCCGGTGGCGTCACCCACTGGGGTATTTCTTTGACATGGCTCCAGCGGCTGGGTCTCGCTGAGGGCGACATCGACGGTGACGGGGACGTGGACGCGGACGACGTCCGGGCACTGCCACGGGAGCGGGCCATCGAGCTGTACCGGCGCTATTGGTGGGAGCCCCTGCGACTGAGCGAGGTGCGGGACCTAGGGGTGGCCACCAAAATCCTCGACCTAGCAGTCAACATGGGCAGCGGGACTGCTGTGCGGCTACTCCAGCAAGCGCTGCGGGTGGCCGGCGAGGACGTGGCGGTGGACGGCATCCTCGGCTCACAGACCCTGGGGGCTGTCAATCGCGTCAACCCCGCGCTACTCCTCGAGCTTTACCGGGTGCAGGCGGCCCGCTACTACCACCAATTGGTTGACCGGCGCCCAGAGCTGGTCGTGTTTGAGCGCGGCTGGCTCCGTCGGGCGTTGGCCTAAGAAAGCAGAGGAGGTTGTCGGTCATGGAGTGGATCCTGGAGAACTGGGAGATTGTCGTCGCTATCCTCCTGGCTGTCCTGGCTACGTTCCAGGGCGCTGAGTGGTTCCGCTACGTGCGGACGGTAACGCGCATCGCGCAGTCCGCATGGCGGATCGCCGAGGAGGAGGGCATCACCAAGGAGCTGAAGGGCGCTCAAAAGGCGGCTCCGTTCCTAGAGGCGTTCTTCCGCATGTGGGAAGAGAGGTTTGGCGAACTGCCCGACCCGACAACGCAAGCGTTGGCTATGCGGGTAGCAGCGCGGGAGAGCGAGCTGCACAAGGCTGACGAGGGAAAATCCTCGACGCAGGCCGCGTCCTAAAGCGGTTGCTCCCGGACTGGCTGAATGGACTGGTACGGGAGCGGCCCGGCGACACGGTGACGAGTCGGCAACGATGGAGGGGACGCTGATGCGGGGGCTTCGTACTGCCGTACTGCTGGTCGCCATACTTGCACTGGTCGCCGTCATGCCGGCGGCCGCGTGGGAGCTGCAGGGCGAGCACCGGCTGATGATTACTCAGACGGTCGACGGCCCCGAACTGCGAGCGGCCGAAGCACTGGTCCTGCGGCATCAGGAGTGGTGGACAGAGCTGATCGTCACGCAGCGATGGTCGCCTGCGTGGCCGGCCCGGATGGAGGCTGAGGTGTCGTTGTGGCGCACCCAGGGCGGATGGGACTACGGCGCCGGGATCGTGTGGCGCATCGGTGACGGCCGGGTGGAGCCGTGGGTGATGTTCGCCAAACCGTGGTAAGTCTGGGTGGCGGCAGAAGAAAGCGTGGGAGCGTCCGCCGGGTACGGACGCTCCCAAGTGGTCCCACTTAGATCCAGATCGGCCAAGCCTTGAGCCTGTAATCCCGGGCCCAGATCTTCCGACCGTTCTTATCACGGAACCAGGGGCGGAAGATCAGCCGGCGCCGATCTTTTCCGGCCGCCATAGCCTCGACCCTCCTCGCTTGCGTGGCATAGCCGCGGAGGAAAGGTCCAACGGACTTCCAAACTTACTTGGTATGGACCAGCTTATCCTGAATCGCCTCGGCGCCCGCATCCGCCAGCGCCGGTTGGAGCTCGGCATGACCCAGGCCGAGTTGGGCAGCCCTGAATATACGAAGAGCTACATCTCCCAGGTCGAGAAGGGGCTTATTTGGCCGTCCCTGCCGGCCATGATCCACATCGCCCAGACGCTGGGGCGTCCCATCGACTGGTTCCTGGCCGAGGAGCCGCGGCCGGCGACACCCCTGGAGCAGCTGGCCGCGGAGTTAGGCGTAGAGCCTCAGCGGCTGCGGGCGGCGCTGGAGAGGGTGCTGTTCGGCCGCTAGTCGTAGATGCGGTAGAGGCGCCATACCTGCTGCCTGACGTCATACATCAGCTCAAACTCCCCGCCGCCCGCCGTCACCACGCGCCAGAATTTCCACTCGCCCTCGCCGGCCCACCAGCGGCCCATGTATGACCATCGGTCCACGACGCGCGCAATTCGGTATGTCGCACCTCGCCAGCGGAAGGTGACCGGCCGGCGGTCGCGGAGGGTCACCTGGATGGGCTGATCGATGAGGCGCATCCGACCGTACTGCACCCCCGATTTCTACCGTTGATCCCCAACTGATCCCCAAGGCTACATCAGGCAACAAGAAAGCCCCGCCGCAAACGCCGTTGCGACGGGGCTTTGCGCTGGCGCGCCCGGGAGGATTCGAACCTCCGACCTCCGGATTCGTAGTCCGTTACTCTGTCCACTGAGCTACGGGCGCCTATTGGCAGGAGTCATTCTATCACGGAACTGGCCCGGAGTCAACGGGGGGCGGGCCAGCGCGACCTGAGTCAGGTCCGCGGTGGCCGCGCGTCGTTCCGTGCCGTTGCCGGCGCCTCTGCATAAGGCCCCTGCAAGACCAGTATACCCGATCACGCGGTCAGCGGCACACTTCTCCGGTTAACACATGACCCAATCGTCCGGACTTTGCGGAAAGCCCGCCGCGGCGCTCTCCGGAGGCGGTTCCGGGGAGGACAAACGGCGCCCCAAGGGGAAGACGTATGCCGGGAATCATAGAAGGAGGTCGATGGAAAGGTTGGCGGCACCCAACGGGCGGGAAATGGCGCGCAGCATCGGGCGCGAGGTGCTGGTCGCGGTCAGTCCCATCGTGGCGCTGGTGGTGATCCTCCACCTGACCGTCGCGCCGCTGGGCGCGGAGGGGCTGGGGCGTTTCCTCGCGGGCAGCGTCCTGGTGGCGCTGGGACTGGCGCTTTTCCTGCTAGGCGTCAACCTGGGCGTGGTGCCTCTGGGCGAGAAGGTCGGCGCCGTGCTGCCCAGCAAGTTGGGCGCGGCCGGCGTTCTCGGCGTGGCCGTGCTCTTTACCATCGTGGCCACGCTGGCCGACCCCAACGTGCAGGTGCTGGCATCCCTGGTGGACACCGCATCGGACGGGGAAATCTCGCCGCTGGTGCTGGTGGCCTTCGTCGCGGCAGGCGTGGGCGTCTTCACCCTTTTGAGCCTGCTGCGGGTCTTCTTCCAAATTCCCGTGGGCTGGATTTTGCTGCCGGCGTACGCGCTGGCTTTCGTGCTCAGCGCCTTCGTGGAGCCGCGGTTTTTGTCGGTGGCCTTTGACGCGGGCGGCGTGACTACGGGCCCGCTCATCGTTCCCTTTGTCATGGCGCTCAACGTCGGCATCGTCTCGGTCCTCGGCGTGCGGGACCGGGTGTCCGCTAGCTTCGGCCTTCTGGCCATGGTCTTCGTCGGGCCCATTTTGGCCGTTCTGCTCCTGGGCCTGCTTTATTCTTGACCTGCTTCGGTTGACTAACGCGGGACGGTAGGCGGCCGTCGGGCGGCGGACGGTTGCCGGCCGCAGCGCCGGCCGCCAGGCGGCCCGCGGAAGGTGGAAGGCGGTTTTGTGGGAGTTCCTGAGCACGTTTCTCGATGTGGTCCTTGAGGTCGCGGTGGCCATTGCGCCGCTGGCCGCGGTCGGGCTGATCCTCAACCTCAAGTTTCTCCGGCTGCCCAGGAACCAGGCGCGATCCATCGCCACCGGCCTCGTGCTGACGGCTGCAGGCACCGTGCTGTTTCTCTACGGTGTCCGCATCGGTTTCATGCCGGCGGGCCAGTCCATCGGGCGGCTGGTGGCCGCATCCCGCCCCTGGATGCTGGTGCCCATCGGGTTTATACTGGGCCTTGTGACCATTTTGGCCGAGCCGACGGTGCGGGTGCAGACGCAGGAAGTGGCCCGGGTTTCCGGGGGCACCATCCCCGAGCGGCTGCTCTTGATCGCGCTCGCGGTGGGCGTCGGGGCGGCGGTGGCCTTGGCCATGCTGCGGGTGTGGCTGGACTTGCCCCTGCTGGCGGTGCTCATTCCGGGCTACGCCTTGGCCTTCGCCCTGATGTTTCTGGTGTCGCCGGGCTTCACGTCCATCGCGTTTGACTCCGGCGGCGTGGCCACAGGTCCCATAACCGTCACCTTTATTGCGGCGGTGGCGCTGGGCGCAGCGCAAGGGATCCCGGGCGCCGACCCGGTGGTGGCCGGCTTTGGGCTGGTCGCGCTGGTGGGCCTGGCGCCGGTGCTGGCGGTGCTGGTGCTGGGCGTGCTTTTCCGGCGGGCTCATCCGGCGAGCCAAGCCGCGCAAAAGGAGAGGGAAGAGCAGTGGCGGACGGACCGTTCGAGCTGATCGTGATCATCGTGGACTCGGGCAAGGCGGAGGACGTGCTGCAGGCGGCGCGCCAGGCCGGGGCGGAGGGGGCCACCATCGTCCACGGCCGCGGGTCGGGCATCCACGAGCAAAAGAAGATCTTCAACATCCCCATCGAGCCCGAAAAGGACATCGTCATGATCCTGGTGCCCGAGGAGCGCACCGACGGCATTTTAGCCGCGGTGGACGCGGCGGTGGAGCTCAACAAGCCCGGCCACGGCATCGGGTTTGTGCTGCCCGTCAAGCGGGTCGTGGGCCTGTCGCACCTGCCTGGCGTGACCTGGACCAAGTGACGGGTGCCGCGGTCATGCCGCCCGGCACTTTGGGACATTCTGACCAAGGGAAGGCGCCGCGCAAGGTCGAAGATTCTACCTAGGCGAACCCCCAAGGGTCGACAGGAGGTGCTGGGACATGAAGATGGAGCTTGTCCAGCAGCAGCTGAAAGAGTGGGGCGAGATCATGATCACCACGTCGGGCGGTGCCACCTTTGAGATTCACCTGGGCGACACCACCTTTGACTTTGACAACCGGCTGATCAAACTCAACACGCCCCATGCGCACTACGTCATCGACGGCGACTCGGTGGAGCTCGTCACCAAGCACTACGGGCACAAGGACGACTAGGCGCGAGGCTCTAGGCGTGAGGCGGTTTCAGGGCAAGCGCCCTGGAAACCAGGTGTAAAGCAGCGCACAAGAAAAGAGGAGGGCCGGGGTGGCCCTCCTCTTTTTTTTCTGCATGCTCTTGCGTGCTCCGTCAGCGCTCGCTGACGGTTTCCAAGAATTCCCGCAGGATCGGCTCCATCTTGGGGAAGTCGATGAGGAACCCGTCGTGCCCGTGGGGGCTGTCGATCTCGGCGTATTCCACGTCCTTTCCCAGCCGCGCCAGCGTGTCGACGATTTCCTTTTGCTGGTACGTCGGGTACAGGATGTCCGACGACACGCCCACCACCAGCACCGGGCTTTGCACCCGGTCCAGGGCCGCCTCCAGCGACCCCCACGGCCGCGCCACGTCAAACAGGTCCAGCGCCCGGGTAAGATACAAGTAGCTGTTGGCGTCAAACCGGTTGACCAGCTTCTTGCCCTGGTAGTGCAGGTAGCTCTCCACCTGGAACGTCATGAAGAGCGAATACGGGTCGCGCAGGCGGGTTTCCACCAGCGCCCGGCCAAACTTGCGGGTCATGGACGGGTCGCTCTGGTAGGTGATCATGCCCAGCATCCGCGCCACCGCGAGCCCCCGCACCGGGCCCGGGGTGCCGTAGTAGTCGCCGCCGCGCCAGTCGGGGTCGTTCATGATGGCCTGGCGCCCGACCTCGTTGTACGCGATGGCCTGGGGGTACGAGCGTGCCGGCGCCGCGATGGGGATGGCGCTTCGCACCCGCTCCGGAAACCGGACCGCCCACTCCAGGGCCTGCATGCCGCCCATGGAGCCGCCGGCCACGGCCACCACCCGTTCGATGCCCAGGTGGTCGAGGAGCCGCGCCTGGCAGCGCACCATGTCGCCGATGGTGATCACGGGAAACCGCGCCCCGTAAGGGCGGCCGGTGCGGGGAACGATGGAGGCCGGCCCGGTGCTGCCCTGGCACCCGCCCAGGACGTTGGAGCAGATGACGAAGTAGCGGTCGGTGTCAAACACCCGGCCCGGGCCGACCAGGTCTTCCCACCAGCCCTCCTCGGGATCGTCCGGCCCGTGGCTGGCGCAGTGGGCGTCGCCCGTGAGGGCGTGGACGATGAGGATGGCGTTGTCCCGCGCCGGCGACAGCCGGCCATACGTTTCATACGCGATGGTGATGGGGCCCAGGGTGGCGCCGCTTTCGAGCACGAACGGTTCGTCCTCGGCAAAGGTGAAGTAGCGGGTCCACGGCCGGTGCTTGATCTTGTCAAAGGCGCTGGCCGGAGCCGTGATGGTCGGTGCGGTCATGCTCCTCACCCCCCTCGTCCCGGTTGAAACGCTCATGCCGCTTCCCGGACGGCGGCCCGCAAGGCCTGGTCCAGGTCGGCCTTGAGATCCTCCACGTTCTCGATGCCGATGGACAGCCGGATGAGGTCCGGCGTCACGCCCGCGGCCAGCTGCTCCTCGGGCGTCAGCTGCTGGTGCGTGGTGCTGGCCGGATGAATCACCAGCGACTTGGCGTCGCCCACGTTGGCCAGGAGCGAGAACAGCTTGACGCTGTTGATGAACCGCCGCCCGGCCTCAAGGCCGCCCTTGATGCCAAAGGTGAAGATGGACCCCGGGCCCTTGGGCAGGTATTTCTTGGCCAGCTCATACGACGGGTGGCCGGGCAGGCCGGGATAGTTGACCCACGAAACCAGCGGGTGCTCCTGCAGCCAGCGCGCGATCTCGAGGGCGTTTTGCACGTGGCGCTCCATGCGCAAATGCAGCGTCTCAAGGCCCTGCAAGAAGAGGAAGGAGTTGAAGGGCGACAGGCAGCCGCCCAGGTCCCGCAGCAGCTGCACCCGGGCCTTGATGATGTAGGCCAGGGGCCCAAAGGTTTCCACGTAGCGGACGCCGTGGTAGCTGGGGTCGGGCTCCGTCAGGCCGGGGAACTTGCCGTTGGCCCAGTTGAACTTGCCGCCGTCGACGATGACGCCGCCGATGGAGGTGCCGTGGCCCCCGATGAACTTGGTGGCCGAGTGGATGACGATGTCCGCGCCCCACTCGATGGGCCGGCACAAGTACGGCGAGGCAAAGGTGTTGTCCACGATGAGCGGGATGCCGGCCTCGTGGGCGATGTTGGCCACCGCTTCCACGTCCAGCACGTCTCCCTTGGGGTTGCCGATGATCTCGGCGTAAAGCGCCTTGGTCTTGGGCGTGATGGCCCGGCGGAAGTTTTCGGGGTCCGACGGGTCGACGAACTGCACCTTGATGCCAAACTTGGGCAAGGTGTGCTGGAACAAGTTCCACGTGCCGCCGTAGAGGCTGGTGGCGGACACGATCTCGTCGCCCGCCTGGGCGATGTTGAGGATGGCAAAGGTCTCCGCGGTCTGGCCGGCCGCGAGCGCCAGGGCCCCGACGCCGCCTTCGAGGGCCGCCATGCGCTGCTCAAACACGTCGGTGGTCGGGTTCATGATGCGGGTGTAGATGTTGCCGAACTCCTTGAGCGCGAACAGGTTGGCGGCGTGGTCCGCGTCGCGGAAAACGTAGGACGTGGTCTGGTAAATGGGCACCGCCCGGGATCCCGTCGTGGGGTCGGGCTGCTGGCCCGCGTGCACGGCCAAGGTTTCAAAGCGGTAAGTCTGGGTGTCGGACATCGGGTCAACCTCCTGTGCGTCGGCTCACGGCCGCAATCCCGTGCCGCAGTCGTGTGCGCTGTTTTGGCGCTGCCGGCGGCGGCCGCCGGCGCGGGCGTGTCAGACTGTTGCTCAACCGTCCGAGTGTTTGCCCGCCGCGAGGGCATCAAAAAAGCCTCTCCGGAGGGAGAGGCGCAACGTACAAACCGCGTGTTGTCGTCCTGCACCCCCCTCTCATCTCTCAGGAGCCCAACCGGGTCCTGCAGGAATTGGCACCACTGCAGCAAATGAGCTGCCGGTTGCCGGGCTTCATCGGGCCAGTCCCTCCGCCACTCTTGATAAGAGTTGAGGCAACGCTTCGTATTCACTTGTCGGCGCCGCCCGGACCGGGATGCGGTCCGCCGCGGCTTACGTTGAGCACAGTATAAGACCGGTCGCCCCGCGTGTCAATGGGTGGCGCGCAAAAAAATCGGGCGGCCGGGGTGGGGACCCGGCCGCCCGCGGGGTGGGTGCCGCTCAGGTCAGGCTGTAGCCCGTGTCAGGGGGAAACCTGGGACGGGGGAGCGAGGGTCAGCCGACCTGGGGCTGGGTTTTGTCACGATTGAGCCAGCGGGCGATGGCACGGCCCGGCTGCCAGGGCGTTCCAACCTCATGCAACAGCCACCGGTCGAGGCCGTACCAGCCGGCCACCTTCCACGCCAGCATGATGAGGATGGAGGCCGTGAACATCACCGGGTTGGAGCTGACCGTGCCCGCCAGCATGAAGCTCATGTTCATCACGGCGCCAAAGAAGGCCGCGATGGCGGTGAAGCCGCCGAGAATGAGCCCGAGGCCGACCAGAATCTCGCCGAACACGACCAGCTTGGCGAACCAGGTGTAGTGGCCGCCGTCCACCAGGAACTGCAGGAAGCTGCGGTACCACTCGTAAACCGCCGGGGCGGAGCCGCCCTCAGGGATGGTCGTCGCCCGGGTCAGAAAGCCCCGCAGCGAAGCGCCGGTTTCCATCCACGCCGGGTTGTTGAACTTGCCCCAGCCGGCTTCGAGCCAGTGCCATCCCAGCCAGAGCCGCAACGCCAGCCACACCCAGGCATAGGACGTGGTGTGGAAAAGCTTCTGCACCAGGGCAGAACCACGAATCTCCGTCATACTGAAACCCTCCTCGGACACCGGTCGAACTAAGCTTGCATCCCCATTATGCCGCCTAGCGGTACACCCCCGGCAGGTGAGGGTGTCCTAACTCCGGGGGGGCGGTGTCCCAAATGGGCGGGGGCGATGATCGGCCCGCAGGAGGGACATTTGTCTCTAACGCGCAAAAAATTGCGGCGGCCCCGGACGGGTGCCGCCGGGGCCAGAAACCCGGGGGGGAAAAAGAATGCCGGCCGCCTCGGGATGCAAGCGGCCGGCACCGGCTGGCTAGCCGGGCTGGGCGGGGTTGGGCGCCCGGCAGGGAAAAGGGCCAGCCAGGGATCCGGAAAAGGCTAAACTGCCGAAGACGCGAGACTCCAGGGCGGGCCGCCCGCCTACACGCCCGGCGGCCGCTCGCCGACTTCGACGGGGACCACGATCTCCCGCCCGTCGCGGATCACCGTGAAGAGCAGCGTGTCGCCCACCTTCATGCCCTGGATGGACTGGGCAAAGTCCTCCATGCCGGTGACGGGCTGCCGGCCTACCTCGGTGATGACGTCATACACCCGCAGGCCGGCCCGCTCGGCCGCAGTGCCCGGGATGACCTCGAGCACGATGACGCCTTGCGTCACCCGCAGGCCCAGCTGCTGCGCGATGGACTCGTCCAGCGACGTGTAGCGGATGCCGATGAACGGCCGCACCACCATGCCCCGGTTGATCAGGTCGTCCAGGACTTCCTTGGCGGCGTTGATCGGGATCGCGAAGCCGATGCCCTGGCCCTGGGTGGACACGGCGGTGTTGATGCCGATGGCCTCGCCCTTGAGGTTGATGAGGGGCCCGCCGCTGTTGCCCGGGTTGATGGCCGCGTCGGTCTGCATCAGGTTGCGGTAGGAGCGGGGCGTCGCGGAGTCGGAGTCCCGCACCGTGATCTGGCGCCCCTTGGCGCTGAGCACGCCGACGGTCACCGTGTGCTCAAGGCGATACGGGTTTCCGATGGCGATGACCCACTCGCCGACCCGGGTCGAGTCCGAATCGCCCAAGGGCACCGTCGGGAACGGCCCGTCGCCCTTGATCTGGAGGACGGCCAGGTCCAGCTCGTAGTCGGAGCCGATGAGCTCGGCCTCGTAAGTCGTCTCATCGCCGGGCAGGTGCACCTTGATGGAGCGGATCTGCCGCGCGTTGGAGAAAAGGTGCTGGTTGGTCAGGACGATGCCCTTCTCATCAATGATGAAACCGGAACCGCTGCCGCCCTGCGGGCTCGGCTGCGGGAACGGCCAGAACCACTCGGACGGGAACGGGAAGCCCGGCAAATTCCGGACGTTGGACCGGACCGGCTGGTACTCGACCTCAATGAAGACGACCGCCGGGCCGACCGCATCCACCACGTCGGCGATGGCGTACGGCCCGTCGCTAATGATGGGATGCGACGGCGGCAAGCTCAAGGTTTCGCGTGCCTGGCTCTGCGCGGATGACGGCTGGGTGAACGTCGCCCCCGCGACCGCTACGGCCGCTACAGCCGCCACGACGAGCGCGAACAGCCAGCCGCGGCGCCGGCGAAGCAGGGAAGCAGTGCGCATGCAGGTACCTCCTCGAAACGGAGAATCAGCTCGTTTCCGGACTTCATTTTACACCTTTCCCCGGCCCCCGGGGCGGTGAGAAGAACCGGTTCCGGACCCAGGCCTCACCTACCCTCCCGGACGACGCCCGAGCGGGAAATGTTCAGGCCGGGGGAGGTGTTGGCAGCGCCCAAGCCTACGCACGTCCAGCCCCCGCCGTGCGTACATTGGACCCAGGGGGAAGGCGGCCGATGGGGCAAGCCGGAGTAGCGGCCAACTGGCAGGAGTTCATGCCGCCCTGGCCCGGAGCGGGGGGCTGGTGGAGCGCGGAGCGCCTGCGGTTGCTGGAGGAATACACGCGCCGGGCCGAAGACTGTCACCGCCGCGGGGAGTGGGAGGCGGCCATCGGTCTCTGGGAGGAGGCGCTGCGCAGGCTGCCGGACATGCCTGCGCCGCGGCGGCTTCAGATCGAGCAGCGGCTGCGCGACACGCTGGAGCACGCGGCCCGGGAGGTGTTGACGCGGCACGACGGGCCCGGATTGGCAGCAGGCCGGACGGCGGCGCGGCGTCATCTTGAACACGCCGCGCGGGTCGTGCCGGACGCGGCCATCCTATACCCGCTCGGCCTGATGCGTCACCTCGACGGTGAACCCGGCGCAGCGCTGGAATGCTACGATGCGGCCGCCCGGGCAGGCGCTGGGTTGCTGGGAGGGCCGGCGCTGGATTACGCCACCCGGCTGGCCCGGTTGCAGCAGCGGGCGGCGAGCCGCTCGGCGGCGCCGAACGCCCAAGGGGAAGAGGGGATCAGCCGCGCGGCAACTGCCCCGACGCCGCCCGGCTGGCGGCACGATCCGCTGGCCGAGACAGCGTGGCGCCGCCTGGGCGCGCTGACCGCGCTGGCCTCGGGCGAGGACCGCGAGGCGTTGACCCGGTTTCCTCACGCCGCAAGCGCGGTGCTGCCCGCCGCCTGGGCGCTGGAGGGCGCCTTGCTGGCCGCCCTCAACGGCGACTGGAGCGCATGCCTGGACTATTACCGCCGGGCCCAGGCCGAGGGGACGCACCTGGCCCGCGACCCGCACCTCTACGTGTTCGCGGCCGCCTGGCTTGCCGCCGGCGACGGCCTTGACGAGCCGCCCTTTCCCGCCTCGGCCTTGCGCGAGCAGCCGCCGAAGCATCTCTTTGTGGATGACGCCCAGTACCGGGCGTGGCGCAGGCAGTTTCTGCGCGGGCAGTACCGCTGGTGGCTCGCCCGGGCCGAAGATGCCGCCGGGCGGGCCGAGGCGGCGGAGGTCCAGCGGTGCCTGACGGCGGCCATCCGCCTGCTGCCCAAGGCGCGGCTTTCCCGGGCGCTGGAGGCGTGGCTCGCGTGCGCCTTCGGCGGGATGCGCCCGCCCGCAGCGCCGGCCGGCAGCTCCATCGGCGCGCTGGGCGGCTGGGCGCCGGATGCGGGCGGCATCGCCGCGCTGCGGCTGTCGGTTTGGGTGTCCGAGCGGTTTGGCACCGCGGCGCAAGCGGTCGGGGAGCTCAACCGGCTGCTCGAGCGGGTACCCGACGACCCGTGGGGCCTTGAGCGGTGGAAGCGCTGGATGATGCGCCTCGGCCGGGAGGCGATGGCCCAAGGCCGCCTGCGGCAGGCGTTGATGCAGTTTGTGAGCCTGCTCTTGCGCTGTCCCGACGACGCCGACGCCTGGCGAGGATGCGCCCGCGTCCACGCCGAGCTGGGCAATGCGGACCGGGCCGCCGATTGCCTGGCCGAGGCCGAGCGGCTGGAGAGGCTGGCCGCCCGGCAGAGCCGCCTGCGGGGATGGTTCGGCGCGAACGCCGATCAGGCAGCCGCGCAGGCGGGAGGAGAAGGCAGCGGGGAGCCCGAGTACGGGTTGCTGGTGGAGCTCATCCGCACCCTTGGGGCCGAGGAGGTGGCGGCGCCGCCCATCGCCCTTTCGTGCACGGCGCTGCGCCAGGCCGTGTGGGCGTCGGTGTGGGAAAACGATCCCTACCTTGAATCCCTGCTCAAGGAGTGGGCCCGCAGTCCCGGCAGCGCCGCGAGCGCCGGGTGAAGCAACTCCCAGGCGATGGGGGTTTCCTCGAGCCACACCTGCTCCTCCGCGGGATCCGCATCGGCCCGGGCGCCCGCGGGCTGCTCGTCCAGCCATTTTTCAATGATGGTGAGGAAATGGGGCACGCCCGCCAGCGTGCGGGTGCCGGTGGGCTCGTACCCGAGTTCCTTATACCATGCCAATAGGCGGTGCAGGGAACTCCGCACCTCGCCGTGCAGGTGGAGAATGCCCAGGCGGTGGGCCTCCTGCTCGGCCCATTCCATCAGGCGGCGGCCGATGGCCTGTCCACGGTAGGCTGGCAGCACCGCCAGCCGCGAGACGTGCATGGAGCCGTCCCGCACCCGGCAGCGCAGGTGGCCGACGGGCCAGCCGTCCCGTATCGCCAGGACGTAGGCAAACCGGAGGCGGCGCATCTCGTGGCGCACCTGCGCGGCAGTGGTCGTCAAAGCGCGGAAAGGCGGTTCCACCCGCCCCGCGAACTCGGCGTACGCTTCCTGGGAGATGCGGGCAATGGCGGGCGCGTCGTCGAGGCTCGCGAGGCGGATGAGGAGGCTGTCGTCGTTCGGGACGGCACTTGTTGCGGCCACAAGGGCTCACCCCCGGCACGAGTTCACACGTCCAGCGGCCAGACGGGGAGCGGCATCAGCACCGTGCGCAGAAAGAGCCCCGGGTCGCCCTGTTCGGCGGTGGGCAGCTCGCCCAGCCCAAGGCTCCAGGCGGCGGCCGCCGCTGCGCCATGCACCGTCACGGCGCTTCCTGCCGTCACGGGACCAACCGGTGCGTTCTCTTCCGGCTCCCACGGGATGATCGCCGGCAGGCGGGCCAGCAGCGACTCCACGGGCTCGGCCTCCGGCAGGGCCGGCTCGCGCGGCCCGCCGGTGGAAGCTTGCAGCCATTCGCTCAGGAGCAGCTTGACCTGTTCCCGGAACGACTCCTGGTCGATCTGGCCGATGGTTCGCAAGAGGATCAGCGAGCGGCGGAAGTAGCCGGCGTGCGCCAGCAGGTCTGCCGCGCCGCGTTCCCGTGCCATCTGCTCCGCTTGCCGCAGCGCCTCGTCGGCCGCGACCCACTCCTGGTGGCGCAAATGTTGCACGGCCAGCAGCAGCCGGACCTGGATGCTATCGGGGACCTGCTTATAGGCCTCCTCAAGGAAGGGGCGCACCCGGTCTTCGTATCCCGTTCGCACCAGCCCGAGGATGGCGCGGACCAGAAGCGGCTCGGCGCTCTTCCCGCCCGTGAGCGAGGCGCGGAAATGATGCTCCGCCAGGTCGGGCACGCCGATTTCCGCGCACAGCTCGCCGATGGTCACGTGGGTCTCGGGTCCGGGCGCCGCCTTGACCGCCTGCTCGAAGTAGGCCATGGCCTCGTCCCGCTGGCCCGCCGCCAGGAACCGCGCGCCCAGATCCAGGTACGTGTGGGAACGCTTGGGGTCGAGCCGGATCGCCTCGGCAAAGCAGTCCTCTGCGCCGACCCGGTTGCCCTTGCGGGCATGGACGGTGCCGGCCCACACCCACGCGTCGATGTCGCCCGGGTCCGCCAGCAGCAGCGAGGCGAAAACTTCCATCGCCTGGTCGACCGCGCCGCTGCCCCACAGCTTCCGCCCGAGCTCAAAGGCGCGCTCCCGCCAGTACCGGTAT
This sequence comes from Firmicutes bacterium ZCTH02-B6, assembly GCA_002159155.1. Lineage (GTDB taxonomy): Bacteria > Bacillota > Limnochordia > Limnochordales > ZCTH02-B6 > ZCTH02-B6. The sequence goes on along the minus strand of LZRQ01000043.1, from coordinate 2,492 downwards.
GCCCAGCTGACCCGGGGCAGGCGGGCGACGGCGTCGCGGAGGCCGATGATGAGGTGCAGTTGGTTGGCGTCGTCGAGCCGGGCCGCGTGGAGCAGGCCGTGGATGGCCCGCTCGTCGCCGGGCGCGAGTTCAAGGGCCCTCGTGAGAATAAGCACGGCCCGCTGGGCGTTGCCCACGGCGAGATGCAGCAAGCCCGCCCAGGTGTACGGCTCGGCGCGGGCCAGGTCAGGGCGGTCCTCGAGGGCGCGGGTCGCGCGGGCCAGCAGCTTTTGCGCGTCATCCCGGCGCCCCGCCCGGACGGCATTGGCCGCCATGGCCAACAGGACCGCCGCTCTGGGGGCCACGGGCTCCCCGTCCGGGCACAGGCGGAGGTATTCCTCCCAACACTGGTTGGCTTCATGCCAGAGCTCGATGCGCTCGTATCCCAGGGCCAGCCTGAGCAGGAGGCCGGAATCGTGCCCCCCGCGCCGGCGCGCCTCCGCCCAGGCGGCCACCGCGTTGTCAATCCGCCCTGCCCGCCAGTCGCGGTTTCCCTTTTCCACCAGGGCATAGATCAGGTGCTGGCGGGAGGAGGCATCTTGCGGGTCGGCCTCGCAGGCCTGCCGCCACCCGGCGATGGCCGCGTCCAGGTCGCCTCGGGAGGCTGCAGCCGTAGCTTGCAGGTGGTGAAGGAGGCTGCGCCAGCGCCCGCGCAGATCCTCGCGCTCTCCATCGGGATCGCCCGCGCCCAGCAACATCTCGATGGAATGGCGCTGGTCTCCGAGGCGCCTCAGGACGGCCATGGGATCCCGGCTGCCGGCCGCGGTCGCCAGGTGAAGCAGCTCTTGCAGCCATGCGGAAACCGGGAGGCCGTCCGGCGGGGACAAGGGGTACGCCGCGAATGCTTCGAGGACTTGCCCTTCGGCCAGCAAGGTCACCGCCCGGAGCCGGTGCAGGTGCCCGCCGGAGACGTCCTCGTCATGGTCGCTGTCCCCGATGGTCACCGTCGAGCGCAGCTGTTCCAGATCACCTACGCGCAGGAGCGCCCAGCCCAGCTCCAAGCGCGAGGGGACGTGGGCTGGATCGGCCTCCAGCGCCCGGCGGAAATAGTCCGCCGCCTTTTCCCACAGGCCAAACCAGCGGTAAATGACGCCGCACCAGTACATGGGCGCCGGCTGGCCCGGATCAAGCCCGGCGGCCTTTTCCAAAAAGCGTACAGCCTGCAGGGCGTTGCGGCGGCTGCCCTCCAGGGGCTTTTGCTGCAGCGCCTGGTGCACGTAGACCGCGGCGAGCCGCCGTTGCACCCGGGCGATCTTCTCCGGCGGGACGCGGCGCCGCTGGGTGAGGAGCCGCTCCAGCAGCCTGGCGGCATCTTGCCAGCGCTCCTCCTCCATGGCCGCTTCCGCCGCCTCCCATTGCAACTGGAAAAAGTCCATGTCGACGTCGGAGCCGTCCCGGGGCTCCTCGCGGTCGGCCCAGGTGCTGCCCCCGTCCGCCGGGCCGCCGGCAGCCTCAACGCTTCCGCGCCTTGCGTCGTGCTCGTTCAACGCTGCCCAGGAACGCTGCTCCACGTCTTTCGCCGCCCCAAGAGGCGATCGTCCTTGCTCCACGGCAATTGCCGCCTCAGAAGGCGGCCGTCCCTCCTCCCGGTCCTGCTGGTGGCTGGCAACAGTGTATTCCGGCGGCTTGGCCACCTGTGCCAATGACGGTAAAGCGCTAAGTCGTGGAGTCATAAATATTCTGTTGACAATCGTTTTAAAACATGGCATTATCGAGCCAAAGATGGTCGACGGTCGACCACCGACAAGCGACCGCCCTGGAGAGGAGCGCTGCCGATGACCGGAGCCGAGTTTATCGCCGCGATTCTCAAACGTGAAGGCGTTGAAAAGGTGTTTGGCCAGTGCGGCCATACCAACTACGCCTTGATCGACGCGCTGCAGCGGGCGGGCATCGAGTTTGTCTCCTTTCGTCACGAGCAGATGGCGGCCCACGCGGCCGACGGGTACTTCCGCACGTCGCATCGGCTGGCCGTGGTGCTGGTGCACCTGTCTCCCGGGCTGACGAACGCACTGACGGGCGTGGTGACCGCGGCGGCGGACCACACGCCGATGCTGGTCATCGCCGGCAATACCCCGTCCTACCACCACCCTCGGGATGCCCACCAACAGATCCGGTTTCACGCGGACGCTTCCCAAGGCGACATTTACCGGCCGATTTGCAAGCGGGTGTGGCGTGTAGACGACCCCGCGCACATCCCGGACGTCTTCGCGCGCGCCCTCACCTTGGCCCAGAGCGGGCGGCCCGGGGCGGTGCTGGTGGACGTGCCGATGGACGTCTTCTCCCGCCCCGTCGCGGCGCCGCTGCCCGAGACGACCAAGCGGCGCCCGCAGTACGGCCGTCCGCCGGCGGACGAAGCGGCGGTGACGGAGGCGGCGTCCATGTTGGCGGCCGCCGAGCGGCCGGTGATCTTTGCCGGCGGCGGGGTGCACCTGGCCGAAGCATGGAGCGAGCTC
>LZRQ01000042.1 GCA_002159155.1 Firmicutes bacterium ZCTH02-B6 | reverse complement strand
GGGCGGGGCAGGTGCGGCCGGCGCCGCGGTCGTCCGCTGCGCGGCCCGGCAGGGCGCGCCGTATCAGACACCGCCGAGCACCCCAAAGCGGATCAACACCGTCGCCGCCGCCCGCACGATGACGGCGCAGATGAGCGCGATGGCCGCGGTCGACACAATGCCTTGATCGTGCATCTCGTTGGCCAAAAGACCGGGAACGATATAGCCGATGACCCGCAACTCCGCGCCCGCCGGGCCGAGCCAAGGCCCAACCCGCATCAGCGCCTCGTCCACCACCAGATTGGCCAGGAACCCCACTAAGATCATGGCCGCATACTTTCGCCGGCCATAGAGGATGACCCAGCGGGACAAGAACCGCACCGCACCCAGCGTGACGGCTGCCGCGGCCAGAGTGGCCGCAAGCCGGCCGGGCCGGTCCAAAAACAGGGCCAGGTAACCAGGGACGACCATACCGCCTGCGCTCAGGCCCAACAGTTCCAAACTCAAGAGGTTGAGTGCGATGCCCAACCCGACCGCGAACTCGATCACGACGGCCCCTCCCCGGCCTGCTCCTCCTGCCCGGCACCGGCGACGGGCTCAAAGGTCACGGGCTCAAAGGCCTCCATTCCCCGGGCGTTGCCGCAGCCGATGACCACCACGGGCGCCGGCAAGTCGGCTATCGCGTCGGCCACATCCCGCTCGCGAGGCGGAAACGGCAGTCGCCGGATGAGGTCCGGGGGCACGCCCGCCCGCACCAGCTCTCGCTCGGCGCCGCGGTCCCCGGTGACGAGTACCCGCGGCAGCGGATCCCAGCCGGCGATGAGCCCGGCGAATACGCGGGTACGCAGCGGCCGGTCAGCTCGATGATTGAGCAAAGGCACCCGCAACCCGGGCGGCACGTGCGGCCCCGCCAGGAACGCTTGAAAAGAGTCTGGGTCGTTGTTGGACCACAGGTGCAGCCAAACGGCGCCGTGCGCCGGCGGAGGCAGCGGCGTCGTCTGCGGACCAAGTCGCGGCAGCCGGGCCGCGGCCTGCGCTACCACGTCGGCAGGGAAACCGGCCAGCTTGGCCACCGCGACAGCGATAGCCCGGTGTTCCGCACCGGGATCGCCCGCCCCGTCCGACATGCGCGCTCCATCCGGATCGCCCCGCTCGGCCCGTTCGGCCACCACTACCTGCGTGTTGAGGGGAGCGGCCAACTCTGCGAACAGCGGCGCAAACCGGGCATCCGCCGTCACCAGCCAGCCGTCCCGCGGGATGGTGTTGGCCAAGGAGCGAGCGATCTCATCGAGGCTCCGGCCCATGTCTTCCATGTGGTCGGTCCGCACGTTGGTAATAACCCCGATGTGGGAGCGGATCAAGCGGTGTTCGCACACCCACTGCAGCACCGGATCGACGGCCATGCACTCGACGATGGCAGCCTGCGCACCTAGGCTCGCGGCGCGGCGCAGAAACCGGACCTGCTCCTGAACCCTGGCGCGCCCTCGCCGCGGCCAGGGCCGCTCGACGCCATCAGTTCCGATAAAGACGGGCAGCGTCCCCGTACACTTGGCCACCGTCGCCACCCCGAGGCTGCGGAGCAGCGCGGCAATGGTCTTTGTCGTCGACGTCTTGCCCCGGGTGCCGTTGACGTGCACCCGCAGCGGGATGGCCGCTAGGGCGCGTTGGTGCTGCACGGCTTCCCACAATCCGAGGGCGGCCAAACCGCCTGCTATACCCATGACGCCAATCCAAGGGCCCGCCATCTGCCCCCATCCGCCCCGTAGCCGTCTCAGTCCGACTATATCACGGCCGGAGCGGCCCATGCCAGGCCAGCCGGGCACCGGGGAGCACAAGGTGAACCATTCCGGGCCAGCGAATATGGTGGGGACCGGCCCATCCTTAAAAAGGCCGGCGCGCGGCCCGCCCGGACGGGGACGGTGCGCGTGCGAAAGGAGCTGGCGCCTTGGCCTGGACGGCACTTCTGGTGGCCGGCCTGCTCGAGGTCGGCTGGGCCACGTCCATGAAGTTGTCCAACGGGTTCACCCGCCTTGGGCCCACCGTGGCCACGTTTGTCCTGATGATCATCAGCTTCGGCCTGCTTAGCTTTGCCATGCGCTTCCTGCCGCTGGGCACCGCCTACACCGTCTGGACAGGCATCGGGGCCGTCGGCTCCGCCCTGGTCGGCATCCTCATCATGAAGGAATCCAGCGACCCGGTGCGCCTCATCTGCCTCGGGCTCATTCTCGCGGGCATCATCGGCTTGCGGCTCACGTCGACGGAGTAACCCTCGTCGACCGGCAAACCGCGGCGCCCTTTGTTACATCCAAAACCGGGCGGTGGCGGTCCAACCATGCTGCATCGCGGCTGCCGCAGCTTGCGCCCTGAGTGCGGCCGGCAAGCACCGCGACGGACAGCTCGGGGATGAACGGGAACCATGCGAAGGAGAGACGGCGGGATGACAAGGGAGAAACGTTCGCCGGCGGCCGCCCGGCAGGCGGCCCACCGGTTGGTGCTTTATGCGGGGGTGCTGGACGACCCCGCGTGCCAAGCGTTCCTGCGTCTGATGGAGCTTTTGGACCAGAGCCGGGGCGGGTGGACCGGCTCTGAACCGGTGTGGGAAGCATACGCGAAGTTGTTCCGCCTGCTGGCGGCCGGCGTGGAGCTGGGAACGCAGGTTCCCACGGCAGATCCGTGGCAGGACCTGCTGCTTGAGCGGGTGCTGGAGGACGAAAACCCCTTTAGCCTGAAAGCGGCCGCCGCCGGTCTTGAAGCCATGGGCCCGTCGCTGGTGGCGCAGGCCCGGGAAGACTTGCGCTGCCTGGCGGAGCTGGCCGCCTGGGACTCCGACGCCGTCACGGAAGCGGTGGCGGCGGTGACCGGGACGCGACCGCTAGGGTGGGCGGACTTGCGCCCGCACCCCGGCGCAGAAGCTGAGGACCCGCTCGCGGCCGCCCGCCGCCATGTCAAGGTGCGTCTGGTGCAAACGCCCGACTGGGGCTTGTGCGTGGGGGATCTTGCCGGGCACTACCGCACCCACGGAACAGGCCTCTTTGGCCGCTTCCGCGCCTTTCGCTGGGACGGCGAAAAGCTCGTGCCCGTGCCGCAACCAGATCCGGTGCGTCTTTCGGATTTGCCCGGCTACGCCCGGCACCACCAGCAGCTGTTGGCCAACACTGAGCGCTTTGTGCGGGGGCTGCCCGCCCACAACGCGCTGCTGTTTGGCCCGGCGGGCACCGGCAAGTCGTCAGCGGTCAAGGCGGTCGCCCACGAGCTGGCCGGCGCCGGGCTGCGCCTGGTGGAAGTGAGCCGGGACGGCCTTCGGTCCTTGCCCAAGGCGATGGAGCTTTTGGCCGCGGCCAGTAACCGCTTCATCCTCTTCATCGACGACCTTTCCTTCGACGACCACGAAACCGAGTATAAGGCGCTCAAGGCGTGCCTTGAGGGCAGCGCCGCGGGCCGGCCCGCCAACGTGCTTGTCTACGCCACCTCCAACCGGCGCCATCTCGTGCGGCAGCGGGTGAGCGAGCGGCCCGGCGCGACCACCGATGAGCTCCATCCCCAGGACGCCATGGCCGAGAAGCTTTCCCTGGCGGAACGCTTCGGCCTGCGCATCGCCTTTTACCCGCCGGACCAGCAGGCGTACTTGGACATGGTGGAAGCGCTGGCCCGCCGCGCAGGGGTTGAAATGGAGCGGGACGAGCTCATCCGCCGCGCCTTGGCTTTCGAGCGTGAGCAGGGCGGCAGGTCCGGCCGCACCGCCCGCCGTTTCATCGACGATCTCAGGGCCGAGCAGGCGCTGGCGGGAGACAGATCGTCGCTTTGACCGCAGGCACGGAGGGGAGAGACGTCGCAGCAAGCGGGCAAGGCGCTGGAGCCCGCCGGCTGACGAAGCGGGAAGGAAGGCGTCCGGCTTTGCCGAAATTGGCCGATTGACAGACTATGGCAATTGCCGATCGGCAGCAGCGGTTCGGCTGCACCCATGCACTGGGCCAGCTGGCGCCGGGCGGGAGCGGCCGCGTGTGACCGCCTCGACCGGAGGCAGCTGAGCACTCAGGTAGGAGGAAGACCACACCCATGCGCAGGCGTCCCGGACCTGGCTTCCGGCCCCGCCGCCGGCGTCGCCCGCTCCTGCTCGTCCTGACTGCTCTGTTGGCCCTCCTGGTGGTCGGGGCGGTAGCCGTCGTCGGCGCCGGCTATTGGTACTTGAGCCGCTCCGCACCGCCGCGCCAGGGCACCCTGTATCTCACGGGTCTCCAGAGCGAAGTGCGCGTCTACTGGGACGATCGCGGCGTCCCCCACATCGAAGCCGCCAACCTGCAAGACTTGTTCTTCGCCCAAGGTTACGTCACCGCCTTGGACCGCATGTGGCAGATGGATCTCTACCGGCGTCTGGCGGCCGGCCGCCTGGCGGAGGTCGTCGGCGAATCCATGCTGGAGCAGGATCGCTTCTTCCGCACCCTGGGGTTCCGGCGAGCAGCCGAAGAAAGCGTCGCGCTGGCGACCCCCGAAGCGCGGCTCATGGCCGAAGCCTACGCCGCCGGCGTGACAGCCTACATCGAGCAAGCGCGCCAGCAGGGTACGCTGCCCATCGAGTTCCGGCTTCTGGGCTACGTTCCTGAGCCGTGGCAGCCCACTGACTCGTTGCTCATCGCCCGCCTGATGGCCTATTACCTCAGCCACAACTGGGAGGAGGAAGTCGCCCGCTACATCGCCGGCGAGCGGCTCGGGTGGGACGTGCTGCACGAGTACTTGCCTGAGTACCCGAGCGACACGCCGGCCATCGTGACCTGGCAGCCGGCCGCGTCGCCCGCCGTGCCTGCGGGGCGAGCCGGGCAAGCGCCCGCTGCGGACCAAGCGCCTGCACAGCCCCAAGAACCGGCGCCACCGGATCAAGCGACGGAACCATCGCCCGGTGCGGCGCCTGAGGCCCCGTCCGCCGACCAACCGCCCATCGATCCTGCGGCAAGCAAGGCTACTTCCGCGGCACCGCTGGCCAGGGTACGCCTGGAGGAGCTCGAGCGGCTGCTTGAGTTCGCGCCGCCGCCCTTCCTCGGCAGCAACAGCTGGGCCCTGAGCGGGCGGCGCACGGCGTCCGGCGGCGCCATGCTGGCCAACGACCCGCACATGGAGTATGTGGTCCCGGCCCTCTGGCACCAGGTGCACTTGGTGCTCGAGGGTGACCTCAACGTCATCGGCATCTCCGTACCAGGCGTTCCGGGCATCGTCTTTGGCCGTAACGAGCACATCGCCTGGGCCATCACGTCCCTCATGGCGGACAGCCAGGACCTGTTCATCGAGCGGCCCAACCCTAGCAACCCGCGTGAGTTTCTGTACAAGGGCGTCTATGAACCCGCACAGGTCCGTGAAGAGGTCATCCAAGTGGCCGGGCGGCAGGAACCCGTTGTCATCGAAGTCCTCGAAACCCGCCATGGGGTGGTGCTCAACCCCGTCATCGACGAGGAGCCCGCAGACGTGCTGGCCATGGCGTGGACGGCTCTCGGTCCCACCCGCGAGCTCAACGCCATCCTGCCCCTGATGCGGGCGCGGAACTTCCAAGAGTTTGAACGAGCCGTCGACCTGTTTGACATGCCTGCGCTGAATTTCTTGTACGCCGACGCCGCGGGCAACATCGGCTACAAGGCGTCGGGGCTCCTTCCGATCCGCCCCACCGGTGACGGCCGTGTGCCGCGGCCAGCCTGGACCGGCGATTACGACTGGCTCGGCACGATCCCCAAGGCGGAAATGCCTCGCAGCTACAACCCTCCGGAGGGCTTCATCGTCACCGCCAACAATCTGCCCGCCCGGGAGCCTTATCCGCACTACATCGGCGACAATTTTCACCCGTGGCGGGCCAACCGCATCCGCGAAGTGCTGGAGCAGGCCAACGGCTTCACCATCGCGGACATGCAAGCCTTGCAGCTGGACATCGTCAACACCCATGCCCAGCGCACCTTGCCCCAGCTTTTGTCCGCCCTGGAAACCGCCGTGCGGGTGACAGGCGGGCCGCAAAACTTGAGCCAGGCCGAGCGCGACGCCCTTGAGATCTTGCGTCGGTGGGACTTTGTCGAAAACGCGGATAGCCCGGCGCCCCTCATCTGGCACCTGTGGCAGCGAGAGCTGAAACGCACCATCGTCGATCGCGGCCTCGGCTTCGACCTTAAGGGCGAAGGGATCGTGGACCACCTGTTTGCCGCCATGCCCCCCAGCGAGCAGCAGCGCGTCGCCCTGGCCGCCTTCCGCGACGCGGTAGGTGCCGGCAGCATCCTGCAAGGCAGCGATCCTAACGCCTGGCAGTGGGGGCGCTGGCACCGGTTGACCGCCTATCACGCCGTGGGCGAAAGCGTGCCTCTGCTGGGGTTTTTGTTTAACGTGGGCGACTGGGAAATGAGCGGCAGCGACAAGACGCCCCAGGCCATGGGCTTTAGTGACGCCAACGGCCGGGTGCTCTACGGCGCCGCCTGGCGTGCGGTCATCGATCTCGGCAGCGGCCGGGGGTGGGATATCCTCCTGCCCGGCAACTCAGGGCATCCCTTGAGCCCCCACTATCGTGACCAGGCGGAACGCTGGTTCGCAGGGGAACTGGCCGAACAGCAGTGGCGCCCCGACCAGTACCGGCGGTCGCCCTTGCTGCGGCTTCTGCCGCAATAACGGCAGGATTCGCTCGCTGAATGAGCGAACTCATGGATGGGTGTTCCGGATCGCGCCGCGACCGGTCGCTCGGTGGGCAGCGTGTTAACCGGATTCCCATGAGGAGGATGACGGAATGAGGTTCTTCCGTTGGATGGCTTACGGACTGCTTGCTGCGCTGCTGGTGACCTGCGCATGGCCCGCCGCCGCGTCGGCCCAGGCCGCAGCGCCCGAAGAGGTATGGGACGTAGTCTTCAGCGGCGTGGTCGTCATGCGGATGCGCTTCGGCATCGACGGCCTGACGCCCCTGGAACGGCAGCATCGGATTTACCAGAACCTGCGCAACGCCGTGGACAGCCTGGGTGAAAACTTGTCTCCCGACCTGGTCCAGGTGACCGAGGCAAACGGGGAAGTCTACCTGCAGCTGGGGCCTTACGTCATTACGGTTGTCGATGAGGCCCACGCCCGCTACCAGCAGAGCACTCGCCAGGGCTTGGCGGAGGTTTGGGCAGCCAACCTGCGCCGGGCCGTTGAACGGTACATCAGCATCCACTCCAACAACTGACCGGCGTCCAAAAACGACGGTTGCGTGGAATGCCTGCACGCGCGGCGCGTGTGCAGGTATTCTTGTGCTCAGGCGGTCCGGGACCGTGACAGAATAGAGCCGACGGAGGTGTGGCATCATGGCTTTTCCCGCCGAGCGGACGGGAGAAGAGATATGGGTGGTGCGGGTCGAGTATTTGAACGGCAACCGCCACTACTTCGCCTTCCAGTCCGAGGAGGAAGCCCGTGAATTCCGCAGCCGGGTGCGGGACACCGGTTTTGGGCAGATCAAGCGGGCGGTCGACTTCTCGGTGCCTGTCTGCAAGCTCATTCCCAAGGAGGACGAGTAAACCCGGCGCGCCGTGCGGCTTTCTACCCGGCATAACGTGCAGCGGCGGCTTGTCGACTGGACAAACGGGAGGCCGTTCCTATTGCCGGTGATTCGCCCTGCGAATAGGGTAAAGCGACGGTCGAAAGCCGCCGGCGCCTCTCCTCCTCCTGGTCCGGTGCCACCGAGACGGCCTTTCGGCCGTCGCTTTTTTGCGCCTGTACGATGCGGCATGGCTGCCCACGACCGCGGACATCCTAGGACGGGAGGTGAGGGTCGTGGGAGACTTCAAGGTGGCCAGCGTCATCGAACTGATCGGCGAATCCACGGAAAGCTGGGAGGATGCCGTCAACCAGGCTGTGGAGGCGGCATCCAAGACGATCCAGCACATCACCGGCGTCGAGGTGCTCAACCTGACGGCGGTCGTAGAAGACGGGCGCGTCACCCGATACAAGGCTGACGTCCATGTGGCGTTCGGCGTTGACGACAAGCTGCGCAAGATTAAGGAACCGGCCATGGCGACCCACGCCACGCCGGTCTACTGACGCGTTGCCGGGCCCACACGCCGCTCCGCGATCAGCGATTTGCGGGCCATCTCCTGCCGCGGGGATGGCCCGGCCTGTCATCCCGCCGCTGCCGCCCCTTGCTGCGATAGCATTGTGACCCCCTCTGCCCGACTCACGCTTCTCTCGGCATCCAAACACCTCACCGCATTTTTATAAACGAATCGGTTTACCGCATATTGACATGTTAATAGTAAAGTCCTATGATTTTAACCGCGCAAGGTGGTGCTTTCTTCCATGACCCACGGGCGACTCCGCCATGGCTCCAATCTTCCCCGCACCTTGTCGCCGGGCGCAGCCTCGCCGCCGCCTGATTCCCGCGTCGCCCCTCGCCACGGCCGCAAGGCCTTTACACTTTCTGCGGCTCAACCCCGTCTTTCGGCGGGCGGAAACCCTGGGCAGCTTTAAGGATTGAACCGGGCGCGCCGGGATCCCGGGACACCAGCGGGCCTGGTAACTATTGGCAAGGAGGTTGGCGAGATTGGCACAGCGGAGAGTTTGGTTGCTGGTCACCGTCGTGGTGGGCACCGTGTTGACGCTGGCGTCGACCGCCGCCCTCGCGCAGCAGAGCACCCTCGATGTGGTGCGGGCGCGGGGTCATCTCGTCTGCGGCGTCAACAACGGGCTGCCCGGCTTTGGCTACCTGGAGTCGGACGGGAGCTGGAGCGGGTTTGACATCGACTATTGCCGCGCCGTGGCGGCGGCGGTGCTGGGCGATCCCAACGCGGTGGAGTTCGTGCCGCTGACGGCGGCAGAGCGCTTCATCGCCCTGCAGACCGGCGAAATTGACGTCCTCATCCGCAACGCCACCTGGACCCTGGTGCGCGATACCGACTTGGGCCTCAACTTCGCGCCGGTCACCTTCTTTGACGGCCAGGGCTTCATGGTTCCCCGGGATTTGGGCGTGACCAGCCTCGAGGACCTGGCGGGAGCCAGCATCTGCGTCACGTCCGGCACCACGACCGAGCTCAACCTGGCCGACGCGTTCCGAGCACGGGGACTGCCCTTTACGCCGGTCGTGTTTGAGGAGATCGACACCGTGTACCGCGCCTATGAACAGGGCCGGTGCGACGCGGTCACCAGCGACAAGTCGCAGCTGGCAGGGCGGCGGGCGATCATGGCCGATCCGGAGGCCCACGTCATTCTCGACGAAACCATCTCCAAGGAGCCGTTGGCGCCGGTGGTACGGCATGGCGACGACCGCTGGTACGATGTCGTGTCCTGGGTCGTGTACGCCACCTTCTTTGCCGAGGAAAAGGGCATCACCAGCCAGAACGTGACCACCTTCCAATCGCCTGATCCGGACGTCCAGCGTTTCCTGGGCCAGACCGGCGGGCTTGGCGCGATGCTGGGCCTGTCCAACGACTGGGCAATCAAGGTCATCCAGGCGGTCGGCAACTATGCGGAGATCTTTGACCGCAACCTGGGTCCCTTGGGCCTGCCGCGCGGCTTGAACCGCCAGTGGACCGACGGCGGGCTCCTCTACGCGATGCCGTTCCGTTAAGCCTTGCTGGGGCCGTCGCGCTGACGAGCGCGGCGGCCCTTCTTCGCCTGTCGGCCTTGCTCCATGGAGCCGGCGCGAGCGTAGGCGGGCGGCGGAATGATCGACATCGACGCCATCGTCATCCTCGTGCGGAGTGGTGCTGGTGGCTGTGCAACTATCGACGGGCCGGCGAGGCGCCTTGTGGCGCGATGCACGCGTGCTGGCCGTCGCCGGGCAAATCGTGTTTGTGCTGGCCATCGTGCTCCTGGCCGCCCTCGCATACGCCAATATGATGCGGGGGTTGGAGCGGCTGGGCCTACGGCTGCAGTTGGGCTTCCTGAGCCTGGAGGCCGGCTTTGGCATCTCGGAAGGCATCGCCTACAACCCCGGCGACAGCTACGGCCGGGCGTTTGTGGTGGGCGTCGTCAACACGCTGCGGGTGAGCGTCGCCGGCATCATCCTGGCCACCGTCGTCGGCCTGTTGGTGGGCATCGGGCGGCTATCCTCCAACTGGCTCATCCGCTTCTTGAGCACGGTGTATGTGGAAACTTTCCGCAACACGCCGCTCCTCTTGCAGCTGATCTTCTGGTACACGGGAGTTATCCTCAAGCTGCCTCCCGTGCGCCAGAGCTTGTCCGTGGCTGATCGCGTCTACCTCAACCAACGCGGGGTGTTTCTGCCGCGCCCGGTCCCTTCCGAAACGTTTGCCCTTTGGGCATGGACGCTGGTGGCCTGTGTCGCCGCCGCGGCGGCCGTTTACGCCTGGCGGAGGCGCGTGGCCTTGAGGGAGGATCGGCCCGGCTTCCCCTTTGCTGCGGCTGCGGGGGTGTTGGTCGCCGGGGCGGCCATCAGCTGGTTCGCCCTGCCGTCAGCCCCGCTGGAGTGGCAAGTGCCGGTGCTCCAGGGTTTCAACTTCCGGGGCGGGATCCAGTTGTCGCCGGAGTTTGCGGCCTTGTTGCTGGGGCTCGTGCTCTACACGGGGGCGTTTATCGCCGAAGTGGTACGGGGCGGCATCCAGTCCATCCCCAAGGGGCAATGGGAAGCGGCCCAGTCGCTAGGCTTACGGCCCGGGATGACCATGTACCTGGTCATCCTGCCCCAGGCCTTGCGGATCATCATCCCGCCCGTGACGAGCCAGTACTTGAACCTGGTGAAAAACTCCAGCCTCTCGACGGCCATCGGCTTCCCCGACATGTTCAACATCGGGGTGACCATCATGAACCAGACGGGCCAGTCGTTGCCCGTGTTCGGCCTCATCATGGCCACGTACCTGTCCTTTAGTCTCGTGACGGCCCTGATCATGAACTGGTATAACCGCCGCTTCCGGCTGGTGGAACGCTGAAGGGGGCGATCGGCGGTCATGGTGCGGCCTGTGCCGGCGACAACGGCAACGACGTCGCCGGAGACAGCGAATCCCATCCGGTGGATCCGCAAGAACTTGTTCAATACGTGGTACAACAGCCTGCTGACGGTGGCCGCCGTAGCCGCATTGGCCGCGCTCGCGCCGCGGCTTGCGCGTTGGGCCTGGCATGCCGACTGGGCCGTTGTCTCGGCCAACATGACTCTGCTGCTGACGGGCACTTATCCTCGCGACCAACTGTGGCGCCTGTGGGCTGCGCTCCTCACCGTCATGTCCTTGTTTGGGCTCAGCGCCGGCGCTTGGCGCGGCAACCCCCGCCGCTGGATAGGCGCGGCCGCGGTCGCGGCCATGCTGGCGACGACAGGGCCCTTCCAGGCCCCCGCGCGCGGGTGGCTCTTGGGGACTTGTGCAGGTGTTGCAGCCGGCTTCATGCTCGGCCGCGGCCTGACCGCTTGGCGTCGGGCGTTATGGCGGCGTGTCCTGGTGGCGCTCTGGGTCGTGTCCGTGCCGTGGATTTACCTGCTGTTGCACGGTTGGGCCGGCAGCAGTTGGCTGCCGCGCGTAGGGCCCTCCGCCTGGGGCGGTTTGACCTTGACGCTGGTCTTGGCCATCGTGGGCATCGTCGCCTCGTTCCCGCTGGGGATCCTGCTGGCCCTTGGCCGGCGCAGCCGCTTGCCCGCCATCCGCTGGGTCTGCACGGCCTACATCGAATGCGTTCGGGGCGTGCCCCTCATCTCCATCCTCTTCATGGCCCAGGTGTTGTTGCCCATCTTCCTGCCCGACTACCGGATCGAGCACGTGGTGCGGGCCATGGTCGGCATTACCCTTTTCTCCGCCGCATACATGGCCGAAAACGTGCGCGGCGGCTTGCAGGGCGTGCCGCGGGGACAAATTGAGGCGGCGCATGCGCTCGGGCTCAACGGGATCCAAACATTGGCGCTCATCGTCTTGCCCCAGGCGTTGCGGGCGGTGCTGCCTGCCATCGTAGGCCAGTTTATCAGCTTACTCAAGGACACGTCGCTGGTGGCCGTGGTGGGGCTCTTGGAACTATTGGGCATCGCCCGCAGCGTCTTGGCCAATCCCACGTGGCTTGGGCGGCAGGCGGAGGTTTACCTCTTCGTCGCGATGGTGTACTTTATATTCAGCTTTTCCATGTCCAGCGCCAGCCGCCGGCTGGAACGGGCGCTGGGCCTGGGTGAGCGATAAGAGGAGGACATGCCCATGAGCGCCCAACCCGGATACAAGGCCCAAGGCCAGTCGACGGCGGATCCCATCATCATCTGTGAAGATGTCCACAAGTGGTACGGCAGCTACCACGCCCTGCGGGGCGTGAGCACCACGGTGCGGCGGGGCGAAAAGATCGTCATCTGCGGACCGTCGGGCTCCGGCAAGTCGACGTTTATCCGCACCATCAACCGGCTGGAGGAGCATCACCGGGGACGCATCATCGTGGACGGGATCGAGCTCTCCGGCGACGTGCGCAACATCGAGGCCATCCGCCGGGAGGTGGGGATGGTATTCCAGCAGTTTAACCTCTTCCCCCACCTGACGGTACTGGACAACATTACCCTCGGGCCCGTCTGGGTGCGCAAAATGAAGCGCAAGGACGCGGAGGAGCTGGCCATGCAGCTCCTGGAACGGGTCGGCATCCCCGACCAAGCCCGCAAGTACCCGGGGCAGTTGTCAGGCGGCCAGCAGCAGCGGGTTGCCATCGCCCGGGCGTTGGCCATGCAACCCAAGATCATGCTGTTTGACGAGCCGACCAGTGCGCTGGACCCCGAGATGATCAAGGAAGTGCTGGACGTCATGCGCGAGCTGGCCCATTCGGGCATGACGATGCTGGTGGTCACCCACGAGATGGGCTTCGCCCGCGAGGTCGCGGACCGCATTTTGTTCTTTGATCAGGGCAACATCGTGGAAGAAGCCGACCCGGAAACTTTCTTTACCAACCCGCAGCACGAGCGTTCGCGGCTGTTTCTATCGCAGATCCTCCACCACTAGTCGCGATGTCTCGCGTTAACGCACCGCCTCCAGGAAACCGAGGAGCGCGTCGTTAAAGGCCTCCGGCGTTTCCATGTTGGGCAGGTGGCCGGCACCCGGGATAACCGCCAGCCGGCTGTCTTTGATCCCGGCGTGCATGGCTTCCGCCAACGCCGGCGGTGTGATGACGTCCTCCTCGCCCACGATGATCAACGTCGGCACCTCAATGTCGGCCAACGTCGGCCGGCTGTCGGGCCGCTCGGCCAGCCCCCGCAGGGCGGCCGCCACCCCCGCGGGCCTCGCCGCCGCCATCATCTCCCGCACCTCGGCCACCACCTCGGGGCGCCGGACGCGGGTCGTCTCCCCCACCAGCCGCGGCAGCACGGCCTCGACGACAACGTCTACGCCGTCCTGCTCCACCCGCTGCGCCTGCTCGTAGCGCCCGGTGCGGCCTTCTTGGGTGTCGGGCTCCGCCCGCGTATCGGCCAGCACCAGGGCCCGCAGCCGCTGCGGGTACCGGCGCGCAAAAGCAAAAGCCACATAACCGCCCATGGAGAGCCCGGCCAGCACGACGGGTTCCTGGATGTCTAGGCGGTCCAGCAGTGCCGCGACGTCGTCGGCGCACACGTCCATCGTAAACGGCTCGGAACCGGCCTCCGAACCGCCAAAGCCCCGGAGGTCCACCGCCAGCGCCCGCCAGCCCGCTGCTGCGGCAGCCTCGAGCTGCCGGCGCCACATGGCCTTATTGAGTGGGAACGCGTGCAAAAACACGATCGGCGGGCCCTGACCCACGTCGTCGTAGACCAGGCGTGTACCTCGCACCGACGCTTCCATTCCGAGGGCTCACCTCCAGGTCGTCATGGGTCCACATTTCACCCGGACGGCGCAGGATCCTGCCCCCAAGCGTTCGGTGGCATGTCCCGCCCCGGAGGGGGGCCGTGGTACGCTGGCGGGCTCTCGCCAGCGGACCACGGGTCAAGCACAGCGATTCACGGGTCAAGCACAGCGATTATTGATGGGAGCCGCTGGCCGCCTGCGCCAAGCCCATCTCAGGCAGAGCGATGCCGCTGTAGGCCACGGCCGCATGTTCCGCCACGTCCAGGCCTGCCAGTTCCACCTGCTTGGAGACCCGCAAGGGCGTCAGCCGGCCGATGACGGCCAGCGCCACCCAAGCCACCGCGGCGGCCCACAGGAAGGCGACAACTACGCCCAGCAGTTGCACGCCCAGGAGCTGCCAGCCCCCGCCGTAAAAGAGCCCGCCCTCGGGCGCAAACAGCCCCACGGCCAAGGTACCCAACACCCCGCAGGCACCGTGTACCGAGATGGCACCGACGGGATCGTCGACCTTGAGTACCCGCTCGATGAACGCGGCCGCGGCCGCCATCACGAGCCCGGAAGCCACGCCGACCAGAAGCGCCGCCCAGATGGTTAACACGTTGGCACCTGCCGTCACGCCCACAAGACCCGCCAGAATTCCGTTTAAGGTCATGCCGGCGTCGGCCTTGCCGGTGCGCAGCTGCGTCAGCACCATGGCCGCCAAGCCTCCAGCAGCGCCGCCCATCATGGTCGCCGCGATAATGTCCGCTAGGGCCGCCGTCGTGCCGTCGATGGTGCTGCCGCCGTTAAAGCCAAACCAGCCAAACCACAGGAGCAATACGCCGATGGTGGCCAGCGGCATGCTGTGGCCGGGCATGGAGACCACCTGTCCCTGCGGCCCGTACTTGCCCAGCCGCGGGCCCAGCATGCGGGCGAAGATCAAGCCGCCCCACGCCCCGACCGAGTGCACAACCGTGGAGCCGGCGAAGTCCATGAAACCCAGCTCCGCCAGCCATCCGCTGCCCCACACCCAATGGCCGACGATCGGGTAAATGAGGGCGGTCATCACCACGGCAAAAGCTAGGTACGCCAAGAAGTTAACGCGCTCGGCCACTGCGCCGGACACGATGGTGGCGCACGTGGCCGCGAACATGGCCTGGAACACCCAGAAGGCCATCACGGGAATGCCCGCGTCATATAGACTCGCGTGGCTGAGGGCGAAATACGACCAGCCCGCAAAGCCGCCTTGGCTTTCGCCGAACATGAGCGCAAAGCCGACGAGGTAGTAGGTGACCACCCCGATGATCACCGTTACGACGTTCTTCATCAGGATGTTCACCGTGTTCTTGGCGCGGGTGAAACCGCTCTCCACCATGGCGAACCCGAGGTGCATCAAAAACACCATAAAGGCCGCCAACAGCACCCACACCGTACTGATGACCACGTCGTACTCAACTGCCATCGTCCCTTACCCCCCTGGCAGGGTCTGCCATTTCCTGGCAGCCACTCGCATATTTGCCGCGTAATTTATCACCCAACACCTATCGCGTCAACTGGACATCGGATAAGTATACACCATTATGGATAGAGCCCGTCCCACTCCGCGCGGCGCCGCCTGCCCCAGAACGAGCAGATGGCCTACCCAGGCGCCCATCGCCGGACAATTGTGACCCAAGTCACACTGGCGCGTGCCCTGGGTCATCGCGCCCCACGGGCGTCTGCCCCTACGGTGAAAGCGCCAGGACCTCTATCCCGGTCTGGCGCATCCCCGCGATACGGCCGCCGGGATGCGCCATGCGCCTGGCAGCCTCCCTGCGACTTTTGCCGGTGCCGCCAATGCAAAGGAGGTATGTTCATGCAGGGCAATGCCAAGCGGCTCGCGTTGTTGCTGGCGGCTGTGACACTGACAGCTCTTGTGCTGGGACTCATGGGGGACGCGGAACGCCCGGACACGGTCAGCTCGGGCAATCCCGCTGTGTCCATAGCGACATCAACCACCGCCGCAGCGGCGACCAACGGCACAGGCTCCACTATCGTTGTCGAGCTCAAGGAGATGCAGTTCGCGCGACAAGAAGTGCGGATATCGCCCGGAACTACCGTCGTCTTCGTCAATCAGGACCCCGTCAGCCACAACGTAGTCAACGCCTCTGCCGCGACCTTGGGCAAAGAGCCGGAGCTCTTCCGCTCTCCCGAACTGCAACCCGGTCGGAAGTGGGAGTTCACCTTCAACGAGGAAGGCGTTTACGACATCCTCTGCGACACCGGCGGTCACTACCTCGCAGGCATGACGGCTCGGGTCGTCGTGACGCGGGACGCAACCGCCCGCTCATCCTCCGCCACGGATCCAGCCGGAGCTGCCGCCGCGGCGCCAGCGGCCGTGCGCGTCGCGAAGGATCCTGCGGACATCCCACCCCCGGTTAACCGGACCAGTGCCCAGACGGTGGTCGTCGAGCTGGAAGCCAAGGAGCTGGTGGGGCAACTGGCCGACGGCGTGACATACACGTACTGGGCCTTCGGCGGGACCGTCCCCGGCCCCATGATCCGGGTTCGGCAGGGCGACACGGTCGAGCTCCGCCTGCGCAACCATCCGGACAGCACGCAGATGCACTCCATCGACCTCCACGCTGTCAACGGCCCCGGCGGTGGTGCAGAGGCCACGCAAGTCGCGCCCGGCGAAGAAAAGGCATTCCGATTCCTGGCCATGAATCCGGGAGTATATGTGTACCACTGCGCGACGCCGTACGTCCCGCTGCACGTGACCAACGGCATGTACGGCCTCATCGTGGTGGAGCCGGCGGCAGGCCTGTCGCCGGTGGATCGGGAGTTTTACATCATGCAGGGCGATCTGTACACCAACCTGCGGCCCGGCGAAACCGGCCACGCGGTGCATGATCCGGAAGCCATGTGGCAGGAGAAGCCCAACTTCGTGGTATTTAACGGGCAGTTCCAGGCGCTGACCGGGGAGCAGGCCATGCAGGCCAAAGTGGGCGAGCGCATTCGCATGTTTGTCGGCAACGGCGGGCCCAACATGACCTCGTCGTTCCACATCATCGGCGAGGTCCTCGACGTGGTGCACCGGGAGGCCGCTTCTGAAACCGTGTCCAACGTGCAGACGACCCTGATCCCGCCCGGCGGCGCCGCTTGGGCGGAATTCACCGTAGACGTCCCGGGTGACTACGTCCTCGTGGACCATGCCCTCAACCGGGCGCTCGGAAAAGGAGCCATCGCCGTGCTGCGCGTGGAAGGTCCCGAAGACCCGGGTATTTTCCAGCCTTTGAGGTAGCACGCGACCCGACAACGCGGCGGCGAGAGGCCCCTGCGAGGGGCCTCTCGCCCGGCGCGCCCTCTAGCCCAGCTCGCCGCCTGCGGCGTCCAGGCGGGGCGCGGCTGCCTGGTTCGCCACGTCCACCACGGTGCCCCGGGTGCGCGATTCCTCGGCTGCGAAGGCCATCAAATGGCTCTCGATCGACTCCGCCAAGGACGTGAGCATGGCCTGGGGCCGCCCGCCCGCCTTGCGGATCCGCGCGTAATCGATGAAAGCCCGCATCAGGCCCTCATCGCCTCCCGCGTGCCCGGCCCCGGCCGGTACACGGATGGTTTCCCGGGGCAGCCGGGAGCCGATGGCAGCCGTGCGTCCCTCGCTCGCGACCAGTGCTCCTGGCCGCCCAAACGGCCGCACCTCGATCTCTCCGCTTTCCAAGTGCGCAACGATCTCGCCGCCCGTGCCCATGAGCTTAAGGGTACGGGTGTTTTCCTCCGAAAAGGCCGTCACCGTCAAGGTGGCTGTCACCCCGTTGGCAAACTCGAATACCGCCACCTGGTGGTCGGCGACGTCGTTGTCACATGCATAGACGCACCGGCCGTACGGGCCTGTCCGCAGGGCCGCCAGTCGCCCCTCTCGCGACAAGTCGGCCGTGATGACGGAAACCGGCCAGCCCGCATGCTCAGCCAACCCATCGACGTAAAATGCCACTGCATTGAACGGGCACGTGGCCTCCACTGGGCAGCCGTCGGTGCAGCGGTCCGGCGCGCCCTGCGGCCTGTTTTCGGCCCGGAAATGGCTTAGGTGACCAAAGGAGGCGACCCGTAAGCACGGGGCACCCGCCAACCACCGCAAGATGTCCAAGTCGTGGCACGCCTTGGCGAGGATCATGGGGCTGGCCTCGTCCGCGCGGCGCCAGTTGCCCCGCACATAGCTGTGGGCAAAGTGCCAGTAGCCGATGTTCTCGATATGGTCGATGGTCATCAGCCGCCCTATGCGGCCCTCGTCGATGAGACCCTTGAGGGTTGAGAAAAACGGCGTGTAGCGCAGCACGTGGGCAACGGTAATGTGGCCGTCGTGGCGCGCCGCTGCTTCGCTCAGCAGAAGCGTCTCCGCGCGGGTGGGCGCGATGGGTTTCTCAAGCAGGATGTCGTAGCCTAGCTCCAACGCCCGGAGCGCTGGCTCCACATGCATCCGGTCCGGCGTGGCGATGATGACCCCGTCGGCCAGGCGCGGCCGGGCAAAGAGCTCCTCCCACGAGGCAAAGACATGGGCGGCCGGAATCCCGTGGGCCTGTGCCAGCCGCTCCCGGCGACCCGGGTCCGGGTCCGCCACCGCCACCACCCGGGCTTCCGAAGGGTGCTGCAAAGCATAGCGGGCATACACGTCCGCGCCGCGGTTGCCCGCGCCGATAAGGGCCAGGGTTACACACCCTGCCTGCTGCGCTGCGTCATTCGCCATCGTATCCAGCGGCAAGACCTCCCTCGTGCTGCAGATGGCCTGCCCGTGAAAATTCCCCAGGGGCAGCCGTGCACCTCCCGCACGGTAGGATCCAGGCACGCCGCCGGGGAAGTTGTCCGCCGTCAGCAAAACCCGGCAGTGACCTTGAGCCGGAACGCCCGGCGCTCCGGCCGTGCGCAGCAGGAGGTGCCTGCCGTGCTGCTAGCTAGCCCCCGTCGCTCCCTCCGCCGGCCGCCTCCCGGGAAACCGGCGTCCTGCTTTGTGAGCCTCGTGGTCTTGGCCTGGCTCGTCACCCTCTGCATGCCCCCGCTCGTGGCAACCGCCGGGGCATCCGCGGGCTTGGCGTACATCACCGGCTTGGACCTCTCCACCGAACGGGAAGTGGTCCTCCCCATGCTGAGCTACGTGGAAAACGACGGCGATGGCGCCGGGTACTCGCTGGACCTGTACCGGGTCGTCCTCAGCCGCAACCGGGAGCCGCGGGTGCGGGTCGGCTTCTTTGAAGACGTCCCGAGCGGGGCCGGGTCGCTGCTGCGGTCGTCAGGCTGGATGGCAGCCCTGGTGGCGACGCGTGTGGCGGGCGTGCCGCTGGACGAGGTCACCATTGCCTACGACATCTACGACTACATTGACGGCCCCAGCGCCGGTGCCATTATGACCGTGGCGGTGCTGGCGGGGCTGCTGGGACACGACGTCAACCTGGACACCCTCATCACCGGCGCGATCAACCCTGACGGCACCATCGGGCCCGTGGGCGGCATCGTGGAAAAGCTCCACGCCGCGGCCGCAGGCGGCCACCGCACCGTTCTCATCCCGCTGGGGCAGCGATTTGAACGCCACAACGGCGGCCGTCCGATCAACCTGTACGCCCTTGGGCTCGGCCTCGGGGTAGAGGTCCGTGAGGTAGGCGACATCTATGAAGCCTACGC
>LZRQ01000041.1 GCA_002159155.1 Firmicutes bacterium ZCTH02-B6 | reverse complement strand
GCTAGGCCCCGTCCCGTGCAAGGTCGTCCCCACGCACGTGGGGGTGAACCGACGCATACTTGGAAATCGAATCCCTGCTAGAAGTCGTCCCCACGCACGTGGGGGTGAACCGAGGTGAAGGCGCTCCTCGGCTGGGATGTTGGAGTCGTCCCCACGCACGTGGGGGTGAACCGTCTATACGGACATCCCCGTCCAACTCGGGCCCGTCGTCCCCACGCACGTGGGGGTGAACCGGTGCAGTACTTCCACCTGCTGGCCAAGGGCACGTCGTCCCCACGCACGTGGGGGTGAACCGGTCCACCCGGTTATCGGCGGCTGGATCCTGACGTCGTCCCCACGCACGTGGGGGTGAACCGGCCAACTTCACGAAGCGCGAGCTTCGCGAACGTCGTCCCCACGCACGTGGGGGTGAACCGTATAAATGGCTTAGGCATCGCTAGCTGTTTCGTCGTCCCCACGCACGTGGGGGTGAACCGCGACACACGAAAAGAACGCTAGCTGCAATGGCGTCGTCCCCACGCACGTGGGGGTGAACCGACAATGCCCAAAACAATCCAGGAGCTGGCGAGGTCGTCCCCACGCACGTGGGGGTGAACCGGGCGATGCCCAAATTATCCGCAAAAGGAGGAAGTCGTCCCCACGCACGTGGGGGTGAACCGTCCTCCACACGAAGAACCTCGCTTTCTGCTATGTCGTCCCCACGCACGTGGGGGTGAACCGGAGGCGGATCGCTTTGATACGCAGGTATGAACGTCGTCCCCACGCACGTGGGGGTGAACCGACGAACTTCTCAAGGCCTTTGCCAATGTTAGTGTCGTCCCCACGCACGTGGGGGTGAACCGGTTGCGATGTGAAATTCGGAAGGCCAGGGTACGTCGTCCCCACGCACGTGGGGGTGAACCGTTCTCGCGGATCGCGTTCAGGTCGTCCTGGACGTCGTCCCCACGCACGTGGGGGTGAACCGGATTTTTGACCATTACGGAGGAAGGCGTGTTGGTCGTCCCCACGGACGTGGGGGTGAACCGTTCCTTGGCCCGGTCGTAGAGACTCCCGATAAGTCGTCCCCACGCACGTGGGGGTGAACCGTCGGCGCAAGAGTCAAATACCCGGCCGCCGGTGTCGTCCCCACGCACGTGGGGGTGAACCGATCGACGCGGTAACCCCCTCCATCCCCGGCGCGTCGTCCCCACGCACGTGGGGGTGAACCGGCGCATGGGGAGCGGGATAGGAGGGGCCGGGAGTCGTCCCCACGCACGTGGGGGTGAACCGTAGGTTTGAAGGATCAGCTTGCGGCGCCGCTTGTCGTCCCCACGCACGTGGGGGTGAACCGTCAAGCGCAGGGATTACATCGAGGCCACGAGCGTCGTCCCCACGCACGTGGGGGTGAACCGGTCGAGGACATCAAGGGCTGGCTGACCAGCGGGTCGTCCCCACGCACGTGGGGGTGAACCGAGAGTCCAAGTGGCGCGCAATTGCGACAAAGGGTCGTCCCCACGCACGTGGGGGTGAACCGACACGCACCTAAAGTCAGGCGGGACTCACAGCCAGGACTAGTTGAACGCTCCCGCGATTTTGAGGTTGGAGACAGGTGGCGCTGAAATTGTGGACGAAGCCACTGGTGTGACGCCGACCTGGACCGGACCGCATCGCCGGATGCAGATGGTTGTTCATTCATGGTGGCGGAGACGAGGAGAGTGGAACGTGGGAGATTCAGGGATTTTCAAACACCCAAGAACTTAATTGGTTCTTGACAATTCGACTTCTTGTAGGTGAGGATACCTACAACAAGGATATCCACGATATTGCTCCGTGCTCAACGCTGGCGGCGCGGCCACGTTCCGTAACGTCGCGTCTCCACGCTTCTAGACGAAGTGAGCGTGGACGCCTCGCCCGAAGCTGGTGGTGACGGGCTTGCGTAACCTCCGCATTCTTCCCAAGGTCCGTGACAGCTGGAGTTACCTCTACGTTGAGCATGCCCGAATTGATCAAGAGGACAAGGGAATTTGCGTTCATGATGCCAAGGGGCGCGTTCACGTGCCGTGTGCCGCGCTCAGCCTACTGATGTTGGGCCCCGGCACCAGTGTGACCCATGCGGCGATTCGGACTCTTGCCGAAGCCGGGTGCCTTGTGGCTTGGTGCGGTGAACAGGGTGTCCGCTTTTACGCCCAAGGTATGGGGGAAACACGTAGTTCGGCGCGACTGCTTCGGCAAGCCCGTTTGTGGGCAGACGAAGGGGCACGCTTGCGTATTGTTCGCCGCATGTACGAAATGCGCTTTCGAGAACCGTTGCCTCCCGAACTTTCCCTACGGCAGATTCGCGGAAAGGAAGGGGCTCGCGTGCGGGCGGCCTATGCGCGCAACGCTGAACGCTTTGGCATTGAGTGGACTAGCCGGCGGTACGACCGTCTCAGCTGGGACGCGACGGACCCGGTGAACCGAGCCTTGTCGGCTGCCAACAGCTGCCTGTACGGTGTATGTCACGCCGCTATAGTTGCCGCCGGCTACTCGCCCGCCATTGGTTTCATTCACACGGGTAAAATGCTTTCCTTCGTCTACGATGTTGCTGACTTATATAAGACGGATATTACCATTCCGGCGGCATTCCTCGAGGTGGCAAAGGGCGGGCCGGACCTAGAATCGCGTGTACGCCGCCGCTGCCGGGATTTGTTTGTTGAGCAGGACCTTCTCGGGCGAGTCGTCGGGGACCTTGACGCCTTGTTTGGCGAACCAGGTGACGAGGACTTGGCTGACACCTTCGACCAAGACGAGGCGGCACCGGGATTCCTATGGGACCCGAGCGGGGACGTAGCCGGTGGAAAGAACTTTAGCGAGGATTGAGTCGGCGTGGTTGTCTTGATCGTCGAATCGGCCCCACCGGGTTTGCGAGGCGAGTTGTCCAAGTGGATGCTGGAGCCGAAAGCAGGTGTGTTTGTCGGCAAGGTGTCCGCCTTGGTACGAGAGCTTTTGTACGAAAAGGCCTGTCGCGAAGTGGAGACGGGCGGAGTTACTCTTATCTACACAACGAACAACGAGCAGGGCTACGCGATTCGTACTTTTGGTGATACCAGCCGTCAAGTTGAGGACTGGGAAGGACTCTTTTTGGTCCGGCGACCCAAGTCAGCGGAAACCGGCGCTGCTGACGACGGGGCGGCAGGGGAGGCCAAGCAACCGGGTGTCCAGGACTGGAATGCCATGCTGCACCCTGTTCTGTGGGCCAAGACGGCCACCACTGGCCGGTGGGGCGTTACGTTGCGTCCAGGTGAGTCGTCGTGGCACCCGCTCATTGCGCACATGATCGACGTTGCCATGGTTGCCCTAGGCCTTTGGCAGTATCTGCTTCCGCGGACCGTGAAGGAACAGATGACGGTCAGTCTAGGTATTGAGAACGCGGAAGCGGCGGGTCGGTGGGTTGCGTATTTCATCGGGCTTCATGATCTTGGTAAGGCCACTCCTGGGTTCGCGTTTCAATGGCCTGAGGCAGAAGAACGGTTGCTGGCTGCCGGTTTCAAGCCTGGCAGTCGTGGCAAGGCTCATCACGGCTTTGTGTCTGCACTATCGATCCCGGACATCCTGACGCGTTTGGGGATAGCCAGAGCCAGCGCGGTGGCCATTGGACGCGCCGTTGGGGCCCACCATGGACTTTTCCCAGACCCCCAAACCCTGGAACGTCTGATGATCCAAGAGCTCCAAGGGCTTGGGCAACGTTGGCGCAGAGCCCAGGAGGACCTAGCGGCGGTCCTGGCACACGTTTTGAAGGTAGACAACCTGCCTCTTCCCCAAGGCAACCTGCTCGATAATAGTTCGTTCCTGATCCGGTTGGCAGGTCTGACGAGTGTGGCAGACTGGATTGGATCCAACCATGACTATTTTCCTTTCGTCGGCGATAAGGTGCGGATTCCTGAGTATGCACGCCTCGCGCGATTTCGCTCGTTGCGGGCACTGATCGACTTGGGATGGTTCCACCGGCCTCAAGAGATTGAACCTAAGCCATTCATCGATCTGTTTGCGCGATCGCCGAACCCGCTCCAAACGGAAGTGGAAAAGATCGCGGACGAGCTCCACGGCCCGTCTCTCGTCCTCATCGAGTACCCGATGGGCGGTGGCAAGACGGAGGCAGCGCTCTATCTAGCCAACACCTTGCAAGCCCTCGCGGGACAGGAAGGATTCCACGTCGCCTTGCCGACCATGGCCACCAGCAACCAGATGTTTGTCCGGGTGGCCCAATACCTGGCCTGTCGGTTTCCAGGACAGCCGCTGAATCTTCAACTCATTCACGGCCGAGCAGACCTGAATCCCAGTTTTGCCCGCTTGCTCCGACGGAAACGGGGGCTGCCGGACAATCCCGTCATTGGCAGCGGCGGCGACCGCGACGCCAACCTCATGGCAGCGGAATGGTTTACCCAAAAGAAGCACGCCCTGTTGGCGCCCTTCGGAATCGGCACCATCGACCAGGCGCTGCTGGCTGCCTTGGACGTTAAGCACTATTTCGTGCGCTTGTTTGGATTGGCGGGCAAGGTCGTTATTTTTGACGAGGTTCATGCCTATGACACCTACATGCAGTCGCTTTTGGCGCAGTTGTTGACGTGGCTGGCCGCGTGTGGGTCCTCAGTCATCCTGTTATCAGCGACGCTGCCGGCACGTACTCGCAGGGAACTCGTTAGAGCGTTCAGCAAGGGGCTAGGGCGACCAACTTCCGGGGAAATGCCGATCACGCCTTACCCACGAATTAGTTGGGTTTCGTCCGGTGCAGGCGGCAGCCGGCACATTCCAGCCGCGCCTGATCGAAGAGTCTGGCTGCGGCAGTTCGACGCCCAGTCCACCGGTTGGATGTCGGCTCTAAAAGAGCGGCTTGCGGGTGGGGGCTGCGCGGCGGTGCTGTGTAACACCGTCAAGAGGGCCCAGGAAACGTACCAGGCGCTCTTGTCCTATTTCCCAGCGGAAGAGCTGATCCTGTTTCACGCCCGATACCCGTTTGACGACCGCACCGCGATTGAGGAAACGGTTCTCCAGCTCTTCGGGAAAGGCGACGATCAGCGGCCGCACCGGATGGTGTGTGTGGTCACCCAAGTCATCGAGCAGAGCCTCGACATTGACTTCGACATTATGGTTTCCGAACTAGCTCCTGTGGACTTAATCCTTCAGCGCAGCGGCCGTGTCTGGCGCCATCCGCGGGCGGCGAGGCCGGCAAACATACAAGCACCAGAACTTTGGCTGCTGATTCCGCCTGTCTCGGCTGAAGGAGTCCCGGAATGGGACGAGAGCACCCTGTACGTCTACGACGAGCATGTCCTTTTCCGCTCGTACTTGGCGCTGAACAACTTGCAGTCGCTGCAGATCCCGGATGACGTCGAGCAGCTCATCGAGAGCGTGTACGGGGAATCGTCTCCGCCAGAAGATCTGGGACCGGTGCTGGTCAGTTATTGGACCCAAACGGAGCAACGCATGCGGCAACAGGATCTGAGGAAGAAGTACAAGGCCGCCATCCGAGAGATCCCCGACATTGACGTCCAGATCATCGACTATGCCGCCGTAGGGCTGGAGGAAGATGCTGAGGAGCTGCACGAAGCGCACCGCGCGATGACACGCCTTGGCGGTCCGTCCGTCGACGTGGTTTGCTTGTACCAGCGGGACGGTCAGGTTTATGCAACCGCTGATGCGAAGGAACCGCTGGATCTCAGCCGCAAGCCCAGCCCCGAGGAGATCATGACACTCTTGGGCCGCTCCATGCGGCTGAGCTTTAATCCCTCTCTGGTCAAGCGGATTCTCCAGCTGCCTGTTCCCCAGGAATGGGAGGTCACACCCCACCTTCGCAAACACCGACTGCTACTTTTTGCACCTGACGGCGCATGTTTGACGGAAAATCTGCCTTTGCAGTTGCACCCAGTTCTTGGGCTCCGGCAATTGGCGGAGGAAACGGAGGTAGGAACGTGAGCGGGTTCTCGCTTTGGACCGAGGCCTGGATCCCTGTCGAAGATCTGGAAGGACGCCTGCTCAAGGTGAGCCTGCCAGAAGCGCTACGTCAGGCCCACATGCTGCGCGGGGTAAGCGACCCCTCACCGCTTATCACGGTGGCCCTGCACCGGCTCCTCCTCGCCGTAATTTGGCGCACGCACCCACTGGAAAGCAGTGGGGATTGGGAACGACTCTGGAAGTCGGGGCGTTTCGACAGCGAGGC
Organism: Firmicutes bacterium ZCTH02-B6; assembly: GCA_002159155.1. Classification (GTDB taxonomy): domain Bacteria; phylum Bacillota; class Limnochordia; order Limnochordales; family ZCTH02-B6; genus ZCTH02-B6. The sequence goes on along the minus strand of LZRQ01000041.1, from coordinate 13,375 downwards.
CATCGCGGCCTACGGAGAGGGGCGGGAGGAACAATTCGATCTCCTGCACCCAACGCGGCCATTTTATCAGGTGCCGTTTATGCCCGATGAGAAGGTTCACCCTGTGGCAGCGCTAGCGCTGGAGGCGGCCTCGGGCAACAACCCTGCCCTGTTTGACCACGGCCGTGTAGAAGGCGACACGGTCCTCCCGTTGGACCGGGCGGCCTGTTACCTTCTAGCCCACCAGGCCTTTGCGGTAGGAGGCGGCGTCAGCCGACCATTCAACCGCATGGACGCGCCGCTGACGAAAGGGTTCATCGTCGAAGTCCTCGGCCGGAACCTCTTTGAAACGTTGGCGCTTAACGTGATGACGCGTCACTTTTGGGACCAGGTTGCTCCTGTCATTGACGAGGACCGCCCGTTTTGGGAGGAGACGGATCCTCCTGAGCCCGTCAAAGAGGGTACGACGGTTCGCGGGCCCCTGCACTACCTTACCTGGCAGAGCCGGCGCATTCACCTGGTTGTTGACCAGGATAGGCAGGTCGTAACCGGCTGTCAGATCGCCCAGCGGTACTGCTTACCCAAGGATGGCCAACGCGTGGACCCGGGCAAGTGCTACGTTCGCACTGACGACAAGAAGAGCAGCGGTTGGCAGCCCCGGCGTCTCCAGAAGGACCGGGCTGCATGGCGCCTCACCCACGTGTTGCTCCAATCGGCTTTTGGACATAACGACTACACGTTGGTGCTGAAGTGGCTGGCCGCCCTGCGGCAAAGGGAGCGCGACCTCGGAACGATCCAGTTGCCCAAGTCGGTGTCGCTGGCAGTCAGCGGGTTGACCACCGATCCCCAATTGGCGGCCAAGATCGATCTGTGGCGGCGTGAGGAGATCCATCTGCCGCTGGCCATCTTGGATCAACCCGACCTCGTGAACCGCGTTTGGACATTGATGGAAGATGCGGCCTGGGTCGAGAGTTTGCTGAAGCGGTCGACCGAGGCGGTCTATTGGGCCTTGTCAGAGCGCCAACAGCTCCGGGACTCGTTGGCCTATCTACACCTCGGCCGGCGCGCGAAAGTGCAGGTGCCGTCGGAAGCGGTCAACATCGCTCGAGGGGATCAGGTTCTTGTTCGTTATTGGTCTGCCATGGAGGCCCCGTTTCGCAAGGCATTGTTCGCACTCCCCGAAAGGGCGTTTGATGAAGTCAGGTCCGAGTGGCAGGCACAGTTGAGAAAGACAGCCCGTTCGGCATTTGAAGCCACATTGGCTGCACAGCGGGGAAGCGGCGCTCCATGGGAGATTCTGACTGTAATTCACGACGCTTTCAGCCGGCGCCTAGCACGAATCCCGATGGACAGAGAGGAGGAGATGGATGACGACGGCGACGATAACTAGTAGTTTCATTGAGTGGCTTCAGGAACTCGTCAAGAAACAGGACCGCGCTCGGCTGGCTGCCCTGCGCCGGGGGATGCTGCTGGAACCGAGTCAGTTCTACGAGCTGTTCAGCCTGGTACCGCCGCGGTTTCTCGAGGGTGCGACGACAAAGGAATTGCAGATTCGTCTAATGGTGGCCATCTTGTTTGCAAGCCACCAGGGCTCTTTTCCCGCTGAAGAAAATGCCGGTAGGCGTCGTAATCTTGGAGCGTCCTTGAGATTGCTGGCCCTTAAGAAAGCCGGGGGGAACCTGGAGCCCGACAAGGAACTCCCGGAAGCCCTGAAGCGCCGGCTGGATGCCCTATTGGCCGCCCGGTCGGAGGACCTGTTTCACCATTTGCGCCAGGTCATCCGGCTTCTCAAGTCTGAGGAGATCCCGGTGGACTGGGAGCAACTCCTGCTGGACCTCCGGCACTGGGACAGGGAGGACCGCCGGGTGCAATGGAATTGGAGCCGTTCGTTCTATGTCGGTGAACGCGCCGAGCGTGACGAGAGCGACAATGACGGAGACGGTTTTACGTCCGACGAGCACAGCCAGGAGGGATAGGCCATGTTTGTTGAGGTTCACGTGATCCAGAACTACGCCCTCTCCAACCTAAACCGGGACGACACGGGAGCTCCCAAGACCTGCGAATTCGGCGGCGTTCGGCGAGCCCGGATCTCGAGCCAGTGCCTCAAGCGGGCCGTAAGGACGTATTTTCGCGAGGAATCCCTTGTTCCCTCAAAGCAACTCGGTCAGCGCACCCGGCTGTTGAAGGAGGCCCTTGTGGAAAGGCTCCTAGCCAGAAACGTTCCGCAGGAGGAAGCGGGCCAACTGGCTGCGGCTGCCATTCAGCACCTCGGGCTCAAACTGGACAAGGAAAAGACTCAGTACCTGCTCTTTCTCGGAGAGCAGGAAATGGACCGCCTGGCTACACTGGCGGTTGAACATCGGAAGGCCCTGCTCAGTGACCAGAAACAAGACAAGGCGTTGCAGGCGCAACTGCTGGCGGCCCTAGACGGAGGCGGTGCCGTCGATGTTGCTCTCTTTGGGCGGATGATCGCGGACAAGCCTGAGAAGAACATCGACGCAGCGGTTCAGATGGCCCACGCGATTTCTACCCACGCGGTCGCGACGGAGTTCGATTTCTACAGTGCCGTTGACGATCTGCAAAGGGAGGAGTCGGATGAAGGCGCCGGAGCAGGTATGCTGGGCACGATTCTCTACAACAGCGCTTGCTATTACCGCTATGCGAATGTCGATATGAGCCAATTGGTGACCAACCTTGGTGGAGATGTGGACAAGGCTCGCAGCGGGCTGCGCGCCTTTCTTGAGGGCATGGTGCACGCCGTTCCGTCGGGTAAGCAGACGGCCACCGCAGCGCAGAATCCCCCAGCACTGGTCATGGTGACCGTTCGCCGAAAGGGCCTCTGGTCACTGGCCAATGCCTTTGTAAAGCCGATTCGCCCGACAGCCAACGACGATCTGACGCTTCTTTCGGCTCAGGCGCTGCTGACGTACTTCGCGCAATTGGGAGACATGTACGGGACCGAGTCCTTGACCTACGTGGGGCTCTCCACGTACTTGCCCCTGGAGGACATCCCGGCTCCGGTCGCGCAAGAGAAGTCCGTGACAAAACTGATCGAAGCAACGATGACCGCGGTAGCGTCGGCTATGGCCTAGGGGTGGTGCCGATGCCAACCTTGCTGCTCCGGCTTGAAGGCCCGATGCAGTCGTGGGGTACGTCGAGCCGCTTTACCCAGCGCGATACCGGGACGGAACCCTCGAAATCGGGCGTGATCGGGCTTATTTGCGCCGCACTGGGCAAGCCACGGAGGGAGATCCCTGGTACGGAACGCCAGTGGCCTTCCCTTGCGACGCTTGCGAGCTTACAGATGGGCGTTCGCACGGACCGGGCGGGAACGGTTGCGGTCGACTTCCAAACCGCGGGTGGCGGGCGGTTCGCGGGTGAGAAGTACGGTGTCGCCCACGTGCACGGCGGGCTGTTTGGGTCGGTTATGAGCTACCGCTATTTCCTGCAAGACGCGTCTTTTACCGTCGGCCTGTTCAGTCCGAACAGGGACCTCCTGGAGCAGATCCAACGTGCGCTCGAGAGCCCGGTTTGGCAGCTTTACCTTGGACGAAAGGGATACTTGCCGAGTGTCCCGCCGTACCTCAAAGATGGGTTAGTAGACTCTGATCTTCGTACCGCACTGGCAAGTTATCCCTTCGCGGCCCGCCACGATCAGGAGATGCGCTTGATCATCGAGACGACCGACCCGGTGGGCGCGGAACCGCGGATGGACCAGCCGCTGGACTTTGCTAGGCGGTTGTTTGGTCGACGGTATGTACGGGTCGAGCCTCTCGTCCCAAAGGTCGCAGGGTCGTAGGGGGCGGTGCTTGTGTTTCTTACGCTGCTCAGGCTAAATCCGTCGTCCGCCGCTGTCCAGAGGGACTTGCGGGATCCGCACGAGCTGCATCGCACGATTATGCGAGCCTTTCCGCCAGTCATTGACCCTGAAGTTGAGGCGCGCTCCTACTGGGGCGTGCTGCACCGGCTTGAGTTTGACCGACGCGGGGGACGGATCCTGCTCTACGTGCAGAGCCGCGTTGCTCCGGATTGGAGCTTTCTTCCGGAAGGCTATTTGGCCCAGGACGGGTGGGAGAACCCAGCTGTCAAAGCGGTTGATCACGCTTACGCCAATTTAAAGGCAGGCAGAGTCCTGCGCTTTCGGCTGCGGGCTAACCCGACACGGAAGATCGATACGAAGTCGGGCCCTAATGGTGAAAAGAGAAACGGCCGTCGGGTTCCGCTCACCGGCGTCGATGCCCAGCTTGCCTGGTTGCGGCGAAAGGCAGGCGACCACGGCTTCGAGATACTGGACGCCTCCGTTACCGCGACGGGGGCTAGTGAACTGATTTACAGTCACAGTACGGGCCGGACACTCCAGAGTGTCCTCTTTGAAGGGCGTCTTATTGTTCGAGACCCTACTCGCTTCCGCGATGCGTTGGAACGGGGGATCGGACCAGGCAAGGCCTACGGGTGCGGTCTGCTTTCTATCGGCCCGGTGTAGAAGGCTCCCGATACTAAAAGCCACATTTTGCCGGACTGATACCGTAGTAATGCGGGTTTCGTTAGTGTCGTCCCCACATGTGTGGGACATGTGGGCCATCAAGGCTTGGCTGTTGGAGGCGCCCAACGTCGTCCCCACACGCGTGGGACATGTGGACGTACGGCGGGCCATACAGGCGGGGCTTGCCGTCGTCCCCACACGCGTGGGACATGTGGGCACTACGGCTTCACCCGCATGAGCCTAGCCGCGTCGTCCCCACACGCGTGGGACATGTGGGGCCGCCAGGTACTCGGCGGGGAAGCGCCGGTCGTCGTCCCCACACGCGTGGGACATGTGGGGCGGCGAGGGCATGGAACTACTGTTTGAAGACGTCGTCCCCACACGCGTGGGACATGTGGGCCATCAAGGCATGGCTCTTGGAGGCCCCCAACGTCGTCCCCACACGCGTGGGACATGTGGACGCCCAATCGGCCTCATTTTGTGGTCGTCCCCACACGCGTGGGGGTGGACCGAGGCGCCTCCGACCAGCGTGGACGACACGTGCGTCGTCCCCACACGTGTGGGGGTGGACCGAACGGGCGGGCGGGTTCCGTAACGGTTCAGCCGTCATCCTGATACTCATCGGGCTGCACCGCGAATCGGCGAGAATGCCGAGAGGCTAGGTCCTTCGTCCCCGACACCGGCGGGAGGGCATTTCATTTTCGCCCTACGTGAATCAGGCTGTTATCGCCGCGCACAGGGGAATCACGAGGACTCAGATACGGGACGTACACGGGCTAGCAGTTGGACTACGCTCGCCGGGCGGACGCAGCCGAACCTTTACGCAAACAAGGGCCACATCCCCACCACCGCGGGCGTTATCCCAACAGCCTGGGCTTCTGTAGTAGCCCGCGCAGGGTCATGATCTTGCCGATGTGGTACCAGCGGTGACGGTCGACGAACAACAGGGCGCCGGCGACCGTGGAGTAGAACGGGCCGCCGTCCACGGCGCGCGACAGGTCACCCTCGGCCGCTTGGAGCAGCGCCTGCTGGCCTTTGGCGAAGTATTCCCGTACCTCCGCCAGGGAAGGCAGAGGGCCCTCACCCGACGTGCCGTACTCAAAGAGAGCCTTATAATTTTCCGGAAGCGCGATGTCGACTCCAGTCAGCTGCTGCGCCATCCGGGCCTCACTGACGGTCAGGTGGCCCACTTGCCACACAATGGGCGCCAACCCTTGGGGCCGCTGGGCCGCTTCCTCTTCCGACAAATCCCCCAGCGCCCGCTCGAGCATCCCTGCACCGGCCATGAGAGCACCTTTGACGAGTTCCCTCAGTTCCAACCGTGTTCCCTCCGGTCAACCGATCGTTATTGGCAAGTAACTCGCCGGATCAATTTACCCCCGAATGCCTCGATTCCTAGCGAACACGGGGGCTGTCAACGCGGGCAGTTTGAGAACGCCGATATCCCCCGCAAAATTCGCAGGCTGCGGACGAGGCAAAGGTGTGCCGTTTTCGCGCCGACAAGGTGTCCAACGGGAACTCTTACCACACAGATATGGTAAATTGGATTTACGGGGCGCGCAAAGCGCGTCGATCGAAACCTGGGAACTCCGTCACACGGGGAGGGCTGTTGCATGACATGGCAAGTTGCTGTCAACTTGCTGGTGTTCGTCCTGTTGCTCGTAGGCCTCTACGAGATGCAGCGTCGGGGCATGTCCTTTGGCGCCCGCGTGTTCACGGGCTTAGTGCTCGGCCTCGTCTTCGGCTGGGTGCTTCTTTGGCTGTACGGGGCGGGCGCGGTGATCAACGCTTCAATTGATTGGTTCAACCTGGTGGGCAACGGCTACGTCCGCCTGCTCCAAATGCTCATCATGCCGTTGGTGTTTGTCTCCATCGTGACGGCCTTTACCAAGATGGAGCTGCGGGACAACGTGGCCAAGGTGGGCGGCCTCATTCTTGTCGTCCTCCTGGGCACGACGGCCATCGCGGCGCTGGTCGGCATCGGGGCCACGGCGCTGTTTGGTCTGGACGCCAGCCAGATTACGGCGGGTGAGCGGGAACTGGCCCGGATGGCGGGGCTTGAAACTACGTACGCCACCACCCTCGAAGGGCGCACGTTGCCGCAGCAGTTGCTGGAGCTGCTGCCGACCAACGTTTTCCAAGACTTCACCGGCGCCCGGCGTACGTCGACGATTGCGGTGGTCATCTTCTCGGCGTTTGTCGGGATGGCGTACCTGTCCCTCATGCGGCGTGACGCCAATGCGGCAGGCACGTTCCGGCGGGCCATGGAGGCCTTGCACGGCATCGTGATGGGGATTGTGCGCATCGTCATCCGCTTGACGCCGTATGGGGTCATGGCCATCATGGCCCGCGTCGCGGCCACCAGCGACTACGACTCCATCGTGCAGCTGGGCAAGTTCGTAGTGGCTTCCTACGTCGCCCTGGCGGTCATGTTTGGCGTTCACCTACTGCTGTTGGCCTTGGCCGGCCTCAATCCGGTGACGTACGTGCGCAAGGCGGCGCCTGTGCTGGCCTTTGCCTTTACGTCCCGGTCCAGCGCGGCCACGCTGCCGCTCAATGTGGAAACCCAGGAGCGAGAGCTCGGGGTGCCCGTAGGGACGGCCAACCTGGCTGGGTCGCTGGGGCTGTCCATCGGCCAAAACGGCTGCGCCGGCATTTACCCGGCCATGCTGGCCATGATGGCGGCGCCGATGGCCGGGATCGACCCCTTCACGCCTGGGTACATTCTCACGGTCGTCGCCGTCGTGACCTTCAGCTCGTTTGGCGTGGCCAGCGTCGGCGGCGGCGCGACCTTTGCGGCCCTCCTGGTGTTGTCGCTGCTCAACCTGCCGGTGGGCTTGGCTGGCCTGCTCATCTCCGTGGAGCCGTTGATCGACATGGGACGGACGGCGCTCAACGTGAGCGACAGCATGCTGGCCGGCGTGCTCACCAGCCGCATCCAGGCCAACCTCAACGTCAACACGTACACCGCCGCCCCGCGGCAAGCCAGCGCGTAGCGCCTGCAGACCGGCGGGCGCGGGCTGTTGCCGATCGGTTTCAAAGACTCATCGGAAGGGGCTCGGCCCACCTCGCAGGGCCGAGCCCCTTGTCTTTGGTTCTGAAGTCTCGTCGCCGGGGCAGCCCAGCTTGCGTCTAGAGGGCTGGCGCACCCGTTTTGATTGAGTACCAGCGTCAATTGAAGAAAGCAAAGGATCGTTCTTCTGAATGACGAAATCGGGTAATAGTATACAAATCAACGCCATAAGTCGGAGGGAGAGGGGAGCATGAAACGTTGGACGGCGGTGCTGGCCGCGCTCGTGGTGGCACTGGTCGTGAGCACCGCGGCTTTCGCGCAGACGCGACTCGTCATCGAAAGTTGGCGCAATGATGACCTGCTGATCTGGCAAAACGTTATCATCCCGGCGTTCCGCAAGCATCACCCGGATATCGAGCTCGTTTTTGCCCCTACCCCGCCGGCGGAATATAACGCCGTTCTCAGCAGCAAGCTGGCGGCGGGCACCGCGGGCGACCTGATCACGTGCCGGCCCTTTGACCTGTCGCTGGAACTGTACCAGCAGGGGCACCTGGTCCCGCTCAACGATCTGCCCGGAATCGACAACTTCAGTGACCTGGCCAAGGCCGCTTGGAGCACCGACGACGGATCGGTCGTCTTCTGCGTGCCGATGGCGTCCGTCATCCACGGCTTCATTTACAACAAGGATATCTTCGACATGCTCGGCCTTGAGGAACCGCGCACGGAAGCGGAGTTCCTTGAGGTGCTGGAGCGCATCCGCACTGGGAGCCGTTTCACGCCGCTCGTCATGGGCACCGCCGACCAGTGGGAAGCCGCCACGATGGGGTACCAGAACATCGGGCCCAACTACTGGAAGGGCGAGGAAGGCCGGCTCGGCCTGATCAACGGCACCGCGCGATACAACGAAGGCGGCTTCCTGGCGGCCTTTGAAGCGCTGGCCCGCTGGCGCCCATACTTGCCGCGGGGGTACCAGGCCATCCGTTACTCGGACGCCCAGAACTTGTTTGCCCAGGGAACCGGCGCCATCTACCCGGCTGGTTCGTGGGACATCTCGGTGTTCCGCGCCATGGTGGGCGACCTGTTTGAAATGGGCGCCTTCCCGCCGCCTCTGCCGGAAGGGGCAACCCAGTGCTACATCAGCGACCACATCGACATCGGCATCGGCGCGAACGCGGCCAGCCCCAACCGGGAAGCGGCCCTCAAGTTCCTGGAGTGGGTGACGAGCCAGGAGTTCGCGGAGATCTACGCCAACGAGCTGCCCGGGTTCTTCCCGCTCTCCAATCACCCGGTGGAGATCCAGGACCCGCTGGCCCGGGAGTTCCTAAGCTGGCGCGAGAGCTGCGACGTGACCATTCGCACCGCCTACCACATTTTGTCCCGGGGCACGCCCAACAACGAGCTGGATTTGTGGAATGCCTCGGCACAAGTACTTAACGGCACCATGACGCCCCAGGCCGCGGCCGACATGGTGCAGCGCAACCTGGAGTCCTGGTATGAGCCGCAGCAGCGGCGGTAACCGCCCGGACGGCGGCGGCGAGACGTGACCAATGGGAGTTCCACCGGGGCGCCGGCTGGCGCCCCGGTGGGGTTTCCCAGCCTAGGGCCCCCGCATGGCGAAGCTCGCGAACATCGCTGAGGTACCCGTGGGCACCAGCCTTTGCGAAGGATGGAAACCGGTGAAGCGTGTACGAAAGTTTCCTACCCACATTGTCGTCTTTTTGGCCCCGGCGGTCTTGATTTATACCGTCTTCATGATTTACCCGATGCTGAGTTCCCTGTGGCTGTCGCTGCTCAACCGCATCCCGGGCGAGGGCACGGGTTTCGTCGGGCTGCAAAACTATGTAACGCTGCTTACCAGCGAGCACTGGGCGCCTCGGTTTTGGAACGCCTTCCGCAACAACGTGGTCTTCTTCGTCATCCACATGCTGGTGCAAAACCCGGTGGCGTTGGCGCTGGCGGTCATGCTCCACAGCCGCATCCGGGGCGCGGTTGTGTACCGAACGGTCATCTTCACCCCGGCCATTCTCTCGGTGGTCCTGGCCGGTTTTGCCTGGCGAATGGTGCTCAACCCGGTATGGGGCGTCTCCTACACGATCTTGGACTTTTTCGGGATGGGCGATCTGGATCGCCCATGGCTTGGGCTGGAGGAGACCGCTCTTGTTACGCTATCACTGATTTCCGTCTGGCAAAACGTCGGCATCCCCATGGTGCTGTTCCTCGCGGCGCTGGTGCGGATTCCTGATGAACTCGTGGAAGCCGCCCGGGTCGACGGCGCCAACTCGTGGCGGGTATTCCGCCACGTGCAGCTGCCCCTGATCATGCCGAGCGTGGCCATCGTGGCAGTGCTGACGTTTGTGGGCAACTTCAACGCCTTTGACCTCATCTACGCGACGCAAGGGTCTTTGGCTGGGCCCAACTTCAGCACCGACATCATGGGGACGTTCTTTTTCCGGACATTCTTTGGCTTCCAGCTGCAACCGGGGGACCCCCACATGGGCGCGACGGTGGCCGGAATGATGTTCCTGATCATCCTGACCGGCGTGTTGCTGTATCTATTCGGCTGGCAGCGGCGTATGGAAAGGATCGAGTATTGAGCCATGGCGTTGGCAGAGGCAACGAGACCGAGGATTGCGGGCGGGCGGAATTGGACGTGGTGGCGGGGAGCGCTGGTGCACGCGGCGCTGCTCGCCTACTCGGCACTCGCCATCTTTCCCGTACTGCTGGTTCTCGTCAACTCCTTCAAGACCCGGCGGGCCATCTTTGCGAACCCCTATTCGTTGCCCACCGCGGAAACCTTTGATCTGGTCGGCTACCGGACCCTTGCCCAGCATGCCAACTTCCCGTTGTACTTTCTCAACAGTCTCATCGTGACCGCCGGGGCGTTGTTCTTGATCCTCCTGGTGAGCTCCATGGCGGCCCATGCCTTGGCCGAGTACGAATTCCGGGGCAACACGTTGATGTCGCTGTACCTGGCCATTGGAATCATGGTGCCCATTCGCCTGGGCACGGTGGGGCTCCTGAATCTCATATCGAGCCTGAAACTGGTCGACACGCTGTGGGCGCTGATCCTCGTGTACACGGCCCAGGGAATACCGCTGGCGGTGTTTGTGCTCACCCAGCACATGCGCCAGTTGCCGCGGGAACTGAAAGACGCGGCGAGGATCGACGGCGCGAGCGAATACCGCATTTACCGGCTGATACTGCCGCTGGCCCGGCCGGCCCTGGGAACCGTGGCTGCCATCAGCCTCTTGCCGATCTGGAATGACCTGTGGTTTGCCCTCATCCTCGCGCCCAGCGAGCGCACGAAAACGGTGATCCTGGGTACCCAGGTGTTTTTGGGCCAGTTTGTCAACGACTGGAACGCGGTACTGGCAGCGTTGAGCCTGTCCATCGTGCCGGCCGTGGTGTTGTACGTGATCTTTTCCCGCCAGCTCATCCGCGGGCTGATGGCGGGTTCCATCAAGTAGAAGGCGGCAAGTAGCGGCGAGCACACGGAGGTGACAAGCGATGCGGGTCGGACTCGTGGGCGCCGGGGTTATGGGCAGGGTGCATGCCGCCGGGTGGGCGGCGGCAGGCGCGGAGCTCGTCGCCGTGTTTTCGCGCGACGAGGATCGCGCCCAGGCGCTGGCCGGCCAATATGGCGCCCGGGTGGCGGGATCTTACGCCGATCTGTTGCGGGAAGTGGACGTGGTCGACATTTGCGTGCCTACCCACCTGCACCATGCCATGGCCATGGAGGCCTTTGCTCAGCGGCGCCACGTGGTGTGCGAGAAACCGATCGCCCTGACGGAAGCCGAGGGGCGGGACATGATCGCCGCCGCCGGGCGCGCTGGGGTGCGGTTTTTTGTGGCCATGGTGCTGCGCTTTTTCCCCCAGTACCGGCTTACCCAGCAGTTGGTGGCGCAGGGCCGCATTGGGCAGGTGGGGGTCATCCGGCTCAAGCGCGTCTCGTACATGCCGCAAAAGCCGGGGGACAACTGGTACCTGGACCAGGCCCGTTCCGGCGGCATGATGCTGGACTTGATGGTGCACGACTTCGACTTTGCCTGCTGGCTCGCGGGGGATGTGACCCGGGTGTACGCCAGGGCGGCGGGCGATCGCTACGCTCTGGCGACGCTGCGGTTTGCCAACGGGGCGATGGCTCTGATCGAGGGCGGTTGGGCCAACCCGCCGGGGGTTTTCCGCACGGCCATCGACGTCGCGGGCACCCAGGGCGTTATTGAGTGGAGTTCGGACGCGACGGCCACCATCCGGACATTCCTGCGCCAGTTTGAGGGGGCAGCGGGCGAGGTCGGCCTGCCCTTGTCGCCTCTGGCGGAGGATCCTTACACCACCCAGATCAAGCACGCCTATGAGGCTATCCGGACCGGTGCGGAGTTTGCGGTCACCGCCGAGGATGCTCTCCGGGCGCTGCGGGTCGCTCTCGCGGCCAAGGAATCGGCCCGCACCGGCCGCAGCGTGAGCCTGCAGGGAGGTTGACGACATGACGCTGCGCATTGGCATCATGAGCGCCGCCCATGTGCATGCGGACGGCTACGCCCAACTGCTCAAGCAGATTCCAGGCGTGGACTTCATCGGCTTCTCCGACGAGGAGGCCCAGCGCGGGCACGCTTTTGCCAGTGCCCACGGGGTGCGCTGGTTCCGGCGCCATGAGGAGCTGCTGGCCGAGCAGCCCCACGGCGTCATCGTGTGCTCGGAGAACCGGGGGCATATGGAGCTGGTCCAGATGGCGGCCGACGCCGGGGCGCACGTGCTGTGCGAAAAGCCGATCGAGGTCAGCCGCGAGCGGGCCGAGGCCATGCGGGACGCGTGCGCGGCCCGCGGGGTAAAGTTCATGACCGCGTTCCCCATGCGGTTTGACCCGTCGGTCCGGGAGGTGTGCGCCCGGGTGCGGGCCGGGGAGCTCGGGCAAGTTTTGGCCGTGAACGGCATTAACCACAGCGAGAACCCCAGCGGGCACCGGGCCTGGTTTGCCGACCCGGATCTCGCGGGCGGCGGAGCGGTGATGGACCATACGGTGCACCTGGCGGACCTGCTGCGGTGGTTCTTCCAGGCCGAAGTGGAGACGGTCCACGCGGAAGTGGGCAATCCTTTTGCCCAAGGGACCTTATCCGTCGATACCGCCGGTCTCATCCAGGTGACGCTCACGAATGGCGTCTTTGCCAGCATCGACTGCAGCTGGAGCCGGCCGGCCGGTTACCCGCGCTGGGGTCATCTGCAGATGGAGATCATCGGCGAGCGGGGAACGCTGGTCCTGGACGCTTTTGCCCAAGCGCTTACGGTGTACGCCAAGGGCGGGGCCCGCTGGCCCGAGTGGTGGCAATGGGGCAGCGATCCTAACCGCGCAATGATCGAGCATTTCCTGCACTGCATTCGCAGCGGGGAGGAACCGGAGGTCACCTGGCGCGACGGCTTTGAGGCGATGCGGGTGGCACTGGCGGCGTACGAATCTTCGGCCCAGGGCGCGGTCGTGCGCCTGGGCGCCTAGCGCGAGAACGCCGAATGCGGGCTGGCTGCTGGGGTTCTTTCCTACGGCTGAGGAGACGAGGGCTTGCCTGATTCCTTTCCGGAGCGTTGCTCTGCCAGCATCTCGTGCAACTTGCCCGTGTGGATCAGGTGGCGCACCTCAAAGACTTGCCCGATGAAGCGATCGCCCAAGAACACCTGGGGCACGCTGCGAAGGCCGGATAGAAGGGCGAGCGCTTCGCGGCTGCCGGGGATCTGGCTGATGTCCACTTCCCGGTACGGGATGCCGGCCTGCTCCAGGAGGCGCTTGACCGCGGCACAGTCGAGGCAGTTAGGCACGGTGTAGACGGTCACTTGGGGCATGGGGGTCCCTCACGCGCGCACCGCAATCCGGCGGCGATGCCAGCCGGAAGCCCCGTCAGGCAGTGGCGGGG